>DATLUU010000548.1:0-8916 GCA_035577885.1 Verrucomicrobiia bacterium | reverse complement strand
CGTCGCGACGCTGCCGCCGAGCGCCACCGCGACGAGCGGTTGCGGCCATGGCGAGACCACCTCCACGGAGCAGTTGCCGCGGATCCAGTGCGGCACGGTGACCGGCTCGGCGTGCACGTTCTTCAACCCCAGTGCGCGCATCCGCGCGAGCGCCCATTCGACCGCGCGCGCATCCCCGGGCGAGCCGGCCGAGCGCGGCCCCACCTCGCGCGTGAGCGAGCGCAAGGTCTCGTAGCCGGTGTCGTCGATGAGTGCGCGCTCGCGGAGCAGGCGCGCTTCCTCGAGCTGCGCGTCCGTGAATGGAGCGGCCGGCGCGGCGGCGGGAGCGGCCTGGGCAAGGCGCGGATGCGTGGCGATCGCGACGAGGAGCAGCGTCCGCACGAGCGCGTGCGGACGGAGGGGACGCGGTGGGGCGACCGACATGGAGCCTCCGGACGGGGACGTGGGGCCCTGCTCGTGCTGCCGGAAACTGGACCCATGCTTCGCGACTCGAGTGGACTCGCTGCGATGGGGCGGGACTCTACCCGGTCCGGTCATCACGCGCGCGGCGCGTCGCGCCCGCCGTGCCGGGGGATCGATGCGCCGGTTTGGTATGGCCTTACAGCGTTGCTCGAGGGGCCCCTGGCGCGTCGCGCCCCACGTCGAGGGAACTTGAGGCGCAGGCCGGATCAGTGCCGCCGTGCGACCGAAGTATCCCGTTAGGTAAGTGGCGGTTGGAGGCACGTCGATGGCGAGGGACGAGGGTACCGCTCTAGTTGATTTTCCTGTTCCATTTGACTTGGGGTTCCCTTATCGTTCACCTATTCGAGCGCACATGAGCTTGGCAGCGGGATACTGCGCATCCCGCCACCCCCCCCGGCCAGCGAGCGTGCTTCGGTTTCAGCGAACGTGTCCATCCCGGTGGACGCGTGCCGTGGCCTCGCACCTTCCAGATACCTCCACGTCCGGGAACATCGCGGCAGCACATCATAGGAGGGCTGCAATGAAGCGTCTCGCTACGATGGTCATTGGAACGATCACGATGCTGGCGCTCGCAGGTTCGGCTTCGGCCGCTCTGCGTTCGCCGCAGGTCGTCGTCAATGGCGGCACCCTGCAGGGTTATCTCAACGGCGTCGGTGAGAGCATCAACGTCTCCACCGATCAGCAGGACATCCAGCGCTGGCTGGCGACGGTCAGCAGCAACTCGACGTTCACGATCCAAGTCGAGCTGACCGGCAATGCCGCCGGCAACACCTACGGTATCTACAACGCCAGCTTCGCGGTGCCGCCGCTCTACCAGTGCTTCCCAGGCGCCGCGACGAACGACTGGTTCTGCGTGGTGTCGTTCCGCTCGGCGCCGACGCGCGCAGTCGTGAGCCTCTTCGACAACAATGCTGCGTTCCAGGGCTCGACGACGTACCTCGCCGGGCCGCCCGACCGAAACGACTTTTCGTTCTACCTGCAGCAGAACCCGGGCGGTGGGGTGCTCTACCAGCAGGATGCTCGCAATCCCGGTGGCAACGCGCAGGCGCTGGTCTTCGCCGGCACGGGCATCAACAGCGGCAACTGGTGGCTGTGCTTCGACGACCAGAGCTCGGCGCAGGGTTCGGACTACGACTTCGACGACGCCGTCCTGTTCCTCGAGTCGCTGAACCCGACGCCGGTGGCCAAGACCTCGTGGGGCAGCCTGAAGGCCCGCTTCAAGTAGCCTCGATCGAGTTCCAAGTACCCGGCGCCGAGCGATCGGCGCCGGGTTTCGTTTTGCCGACCCGCGGGAGTACCTAGCGCCGCGCCGCCTCGCGCAGCGCGCGCTCCTCGGCAGGCACGCGCACCGACATCGCCAGCGCGTTCAAGGCGCTGAACACCCCGGCGGTACGCCACGCGCCGAACAGGAGCGATGCGGACACGAACTCCAGCGCCACCGCGACGTAGTTCGGGTGGGCGAGCCAGCGGTAGATGCCGCCGGTCACGGGGGCGGCGCCGGGAATGGTGACGATGCGGGCGTTCCAGCGCTCCCCCAGCGCGCGCATGGAGGCGCCCCGCAGCCCCTGGGCCACGAGCCAGACCCCGAGCCACAGCGGCCACGCCGCCGGCGGCCGTGCGCCCGCGAGCACCTCGGCCACGAGCGCCAGCGGATAAGCGCAGTGGAGCACGACGAACATCCAGAAATGCCCCGCGTGTGACTCCACGGCACCGCGCGCGGCGAGGCGCGCGAGGTTCCG
Source organism: Verrucomicrobiia bacterium (assembly GCA_035577885.1). Taxonomy (GTDB): domain Bacteria; phylum Eisenbacteria; class RBG-16-71-46; order RBG-16-71-46; family RBG-16-71-46; genus JAIOPA01. The sequence continues at coordinate 6,715 of DATLUU010000548.1, read as the reverse complement.
GCGCGAGAGCCACAACTCACCCAGGCGCTGCGCCACGACCACGACCAGGAACACCGCCAGCGCCGCCAGCGTCGAGGCCGGGACCGGCGCCGCACCCGTCATGCCGCGCTTCGCCCCAGTACGTACTCGGCGGCGAATCCGGGGCCCAGCGCCGAGACCAGCACCGGCTCGCCGGGGCCGATCGCGCCCGATGCGAGATGGCGCTCGAGCACGAACAGGCAGGTGGGCGACGACATGTTGCCGTACTCGCGCAGCACCTCGCGCGCGTGCGCGAATGCGGCCGGCGGCTGGCCGAGCGCTTCGGCGTAGGCCTCGAGGACCTTCGCCCCGCCTGGATGTGCCGCGACGTGGAGCGTGCCGTCGAGCGAAAGCCCGTGCGCGCCCAGGAAACCTTCCAGGCTCGGGCGCACGCGCTCACGGACGAACGAGGGGATGTCGCGCGAGAACACCACGCGCAGGCCGCGCCCGCTCACGTTCCAGCCCATCATGCCGATCGTGTCCGGCCACAGCATGCTGTGCGAGCCGATCAGCTCGAGCGTAGCCGCGCCGTTCCGGTGAGCCGCCCGTGCGCCCTCGACCACCACCGCTGCCGCGCCGTCTGCGAACAGCGACGTGGCGACCAGGTTCCGCTTGTCCATGTCCTCGAGGCGGAAGGTGAGGCTGCAAAGCTCGACCGCCACCAGCAGCACGCGCGCGGCGGGGTCGGCCAGCGCCAGGTCACGCGCGCAGGCGAGCCCCGCGGCGCCGCCGGCGCAGCCCAGGCCCCAGAGCGGCGTGCGCCGGCATTCCGGCCGGCAGCCCAACGCCAGTGACAGCCGCGCATCGAGGCTCGGCGTGGCGATGCCGGTGGTGCTCACGTAGACGATGTGGTCGACGTCGCCGGGGGTGATCCCCGCGCGCGCCAATGCCCGCCCCGCCGCCGTGCGCCCGAGCGCCAGGGCATGTTCGACGTAGAGCGCGTTCTGCTCCTCGAACTCGCGCTCGTGCGTGTACCAGTCGAGGGGCATGCAGAAGTGCCGGTGCTCGATCCCGGAATGGTCGAACACCGCGAGCAGGCGTTCGCTGCCCGCCTCGGAGCCGTTGAACATGCGCGCCACCAGCGCGCGGGCCTCGGCCTGCGTCGCTCCGTGCGCCGGCACCGCGGTCGCGATCGCCGCCAGCCGCGGAGCACTCCCTCCCGTGTTCACCAGCATCCTCCCCTCACCCGGCTCCTACGACGCCTGCTTGCCGACCGTGGCGGAGTCGCCGCCGCGGTCCAGCTTGATGTCTTCCCACGACGCCGGGTCTTCCAGCGACTCCAGGTGCGTCAGCACGCTCGTGTTCGGAAGCGCGCCACGGATGCCGGCCTCGATCCTCTCCAGCAGCTCGTGGCCGCGCTGCACGGTCCAATCGCCGGGCACGAGCACGTGCAGCGAGACGAAGAACCGCGCCCCGGCGACGCGCGACTTGAGCGCGTGCACCTGCACCGGGTGCACGATGTGCACGCTCAGCGCGCGCTGGAGCGCAGCCTGGTCCTCCGCGGAGAGCGCCGAGTCCATGAGGCCGGTCACGGTGCGCCTGAGGATCGAGATCCCGATCCACGACACGTGGCCTGCCACGAGCAGCGCCACGGCCGGGTCCAGCCAGTGACGGCGCGTGAGCACGACCGCGCCCAGGCCCGCCACCACCGCGACCGACGTCCACACGTCGGAGAGCAGGTGGTGTCCGTTCGCCTCCAGCGTCACCGAGCGATGGCGGCGGCCGGCGCGCAGCATCAGCAGGGCCACGCCGAGGTTGATCGCGGTGGAGAGCGCCGAGAGCGTGACGCCGATGCCGAGCTGCTCGAGCGGGTGCGGCTGCAGGAACCGGCGCAGCGCCGCGATCGCGATGCCGACGCCGGTCAGGAGCACGAGCGCGCCCTCGACGCCGCTCGAGAAGTACTCGGCCTTGCTGTGGCCGTAGGGATGCTCCTCGTCTTCCGGACGCGCGGCGAGGTTCAGCATCGCGATCGCGAGCAGCGCGGTCGCCAGGTTCACGAACGATTCGAGCGCATCGGAAAGCAGCCCGATCGAGCCGGTGATCCCCCACGCCGTGGCCTTGAGCGCGATCGTGACCACGGCGGCCCAGGCCGAGATCCACGCGTAGCGCGGCAGCCAGCGGGCCGGGGCCTCCTCCACCTTCATCGCCCGGCGGGCTCCTCGCGCAGTCTCGACGCGAACTTCGCGCGCAGCTTCGCCACCTTGGGCGCGATCATCGCGCGACAGTAGGGCTGCTCGGGATTCTGGCGGTAGTAGCCCTGGTGGTAGTCCTCCGCTGCGAAGAACGTTCCGAGTGGTGCGACCTCGGTGACGATCGGCGCCGGGAACACCTTCTGCGCGGTCAGCTCCGCGATCAGCTCGCGCGCCGTCCGCTCCTGCTCGCTCGAGGCGAAGAAGATCGCCGAGCGGTACTGACTCCCGACATCGGGTCCCTGGCGATCGGGCGTGGTGGGATCGTGGAACGCGAAGAACATCTCGAGCACGTCGCGGTACGACAGCTCTCGAGGATCGTACGTGACCTGGATCGCCTCCGCGTGACCGGTGCGACCGCTGCACACCTCGCGATAGGTCGAGGGCCCTTGGCCCCCCGTATAGCCGGAGACCACGCGCTCGACGCCTCGCAACCGCTCGAACACGGCCTCGAGGCACCAGAAGCATCCGCCCGCGATCGTCGCGGTATCGAAACGAGTCTCTGTCATGACTTCCTCCGTTCACGAGTCGGTGGAACCCCTTGAGAGTACGGGATTCGCCGGGGGCTCGTGACGAGCGCGCGGCCGCGCCGGATGCCACTCCCAGCGCGGGTACGTAAGCCCCCGGGAGGGCGTTCGCCTGGGTGCGCAGGCGCTTGCCGGGTGGCCGCGACGCGGGTTCCACTTCGGGACCGTGAGTCGCACGCCGATGATGGACGAGAGCCCATTCCGTTCTCTGGGGCCAGGGGGCGCATGTCAGGGATGAGACGATTCCTACCCGCGACGCTGCCGATCGTGCTGATCGCGGTCCTGGTGTCCTCGGCGGGCGCCGGCGTGCTGCGCGGCGAGCTGACGTTCGCGGGCGCGCGCGCGCGCGGCCGGAACTACGCCGACGCCGTGGTGTGGATCGCGCAGCTGCCCGACAAGGTCGAGACCAGCCTCCTCCAGACGCGCGGCCGCTGGCCGTGGAGCAAGCCCAAGCCGATCGTGTTCCCGATGCCGCGGCTGGTGGAGACGGGACACCACTACGAGCCGCGCGTCTCCGTGCTGGTCGCGGGCACGCCGATCGAGGTGCGGAACGAGGACCAGGTCTGGCATGGCACGTTCAGCGTCACACCCGGCGGCACGTTCGACCTGGGGAAGCGCGCCCCGGGCTCGGTCGACACCGTGCGCTTCCAGCAACCCGGCCGGTTCGCGATGCGCTGCGACATCCATCCCGAGATGTCGGGCTGGGTCGCGGTGACGCCGAACCACGCCTACGCGCGCGTGGACGAAGCCGGCCAGTGGCAGCTGCCGGCGCTGCCTCCGGGCGAATACGAACTGCACGCCTGGCATCCGGACCGCGGCGAGACGCACGTCGCCGTGCACGTGCCGATGAAAGGCGACACGCTCATCCGCCTCCACTGGTAGCGGCCGGGCCAGCGCCCGCGTGGCGCTCGCGGACGGCTGCGAGTAGACTCGTGCGCCCATGACCGCCACCACCACGAGGTCCGCCGTCCGCGCGCTGGACACGCTGGACGAACTGGTCGAGAAGCGCCGCGAGCGCGCGGCCGCGGCGTGGGCGTTGCGCGACGAGGTGGTGCTCGTGGGTGCGGGCTCGCCGATCGGCGTGCCCGGCGGCGCCGACCTCACCTACCCGTTCCTGGCGCACACCGAGTACGTGTGGCTCACGGGCCACGAGGTCGCAGGCGCGGTGCTGGCGTTCGATCCGCGCTCCGGCTGGACCGACTTCGTGCCGCCGGTGACGCAGGCCGAACGCGTGTGGGAAGGCCGCCAGGACGCCCCCGGCACGCCGCTCCCCGAGCTCGCGGGCTGGCTCGCCGCGCGTCGCGGTCGTCCGGTGGTGGCGCTCGGCGTGCCGATCGCCGGTCTGGAAGGCGATCCCGCGCGCGCCGCGGCGCTGCGCGAACAGCTCCTGCACGCGCGGCGCCCGAAGGACGCGCACGAGATCGCGCTGTTGCGGCGCGCGAGCGAGGCCACCGCCGTCGGCTTCAAGGCACTCGTCCAGGCGCTCAAGCCCGGCGTGAGCGAGCGCGCGCTGCAGGTGGAGCTGGAGCTGGGCTTCCTGCGCGCGGGCGGCGACCGCACCGGCTACTCGAGCATCGTCGGCATCGGCAGCAACTCGGGTGTGCTGCATTTCACGCCGAGCGCACGCCAGGCGAAGCCGGGTGACGTGGTGCTGGTGGACGCGGGCGCCGAGGTGGGCCGCTACACCGCCGACGTGACGCGCACGTACCGGCTGCCGGGCGGCGACGACGGCTTCTTCCGCTCGCTCCACGCGCTCGTGCTCGCGGTGGAGAGGAAGGCGATCGCCGGCTGCCGGCCCGGCGCCGAATGGCGCGATCTGCACCTCGCCGCCTCGCTCCAGATCGCCGAAGGGCTGGTGTCGCTGGGGCTGCTCGTGGGCTCGGCCGAGTCGCTCGTCGAGCGCGACACGCACGCGCTCTTCTTCCCCCACGGCCTCGGCCACATGGTGGGCCTGGGTGTGCGCGACGCGAGCGGCTACCTGCCGGGTCGTGCCCGCAGCAACCGTCCTGGACTGTCGATGCTGCGCACCGACCTGCCGCTCGAGAAGGGCTACGTGATGACGGTGGAGCCGGGGATCTACTTCATCCCCGCGCTGATCCAGGACCCCGCGCTCCGCGAGCGCCACCGCGACGCGGTGCGCTGGGATCGCGTGGACGCGCTGCTCGAGTTCGGCGGCATCCGCATCGAGGACGACGTGCTCGTCACCGATGACGAGCCCGAGGTGCTGACGGCGGCGATCCCCTGATCGGGCCGAGCATCGCCTCGGACCGCTGATGCGGTCGCGCATCGCGTCGATCGTCGCACTCTCCGTCGCCTGCTCGCTTCACGCTCCGGACGTGGCGGCCGCCCCGTGGCAGCCGGCGACCGGCCACACGCAGGTGCCCCTCTGGCCCGCCGGCGCGCCCAGCGCGAGAGCGCGAGCCGACGCCGAGTCGGCCGCGGTGGTGGAGCGATCGGAATACGTGGCCGGCAAGGCTTGGGTGTACGTCCAGAACGTCACCCGGCCCACGCTGACCGTCTATCCGCCCCGGGAGAAGAACACGGGTGCCGCGGTGATCGTATTCCCCGGCGGCGGCTACCAGATCCTGGCCATCGACCTGGAGGGCACCGAGGTCTGCGACTGGCTCAACTCGATCGGGATCACGGCCGTGCTGCTCAAGTATCGCGTGCCCCATGCCGGACCGAATTGGGAGCAGTTCTGCGGCTGTGACACCACGACGAGATCCTCGTGGGCGCTCGAGGACGCGCAGCGGACGATCTCCCTCGTCCGCGCCCACGCCACCGATTGGCACATCGATCCGCACAAGATCGGCGTGATCGGCTTCTCGGCCGGAGGGGGCATGGTCGGCTCGACCAGCACGCGGTTCGACCGCCGAGTCTATCGACCCCGGGATGCCGCCGACAGCGCGAGCTGCCGGCCGGATTTCGCGATGGCGATCTACCCGGGGCACCTGTTCAGCCACGACCGGTCGGCGCTCAACACCGACTTCCGCATCACCAGGGACACCCCGCCGACGTTTCTCGTCCAGGCCGAGAACGACCACGTGGACGGCGTGAGCAATGTGCTCGCTTACTTCGACGCACTGAAGAACGCGGGCGTGCCGGCGGAGCTGCACATCTACCCCGAGGGCGGCCACGCGTTCGGCCTGCGGCCGACGAAGTACGACATCACCCGTTGGCCGCGGTTGGCGGAAGCCTGGCTCAGGTCGATCGACGTGATCTCGCCGTAGTCGGCCCTGAAGCCGGCCCCAAGCCCGGGCCTGACACCGACTTTGCTTGACCGAATTCGCGATGCCGATCCGCGTTTCCGCGAGTGCCTGGCGAGCGTGGTTACGCTGGCGTCAGGTTCGCACCGAATCGAGTTGTGTTGCCTCGACCCGTCGAAGTGTCGGCGCGACCTCGATTCGGCGCTCTCCGCCGATTCCCGGGCGCCGAAAACCGCGGCTGTAGACTTCGCGCGCAAGCCCCCGACTCCCCGCCCCCGTGGTGGAGTCCGCCGTGAAGAGCTACGTGCTCGGTCACCTGCCGGACGCAGTCTTGCACCGTGAGCTGAAAGTTCTCGCCGCACAGGAACGTGGTGTCATCGCCGACGTCTTGGCGCACATCGCCGAGGTCGACTTCCGGAAGGCGTACGTGCCGGAAGCCTATGATTCGATATCCGCATACTGCGTCGGTGAGTTGCGGCTGTCCGAGGACGCCGCTGCCAAGCGCATCCAGGTCGCCCGCGCCGGGCGCCAGTGTCCTGCGATCTTCGCGGCATTGTCCGAGGGCCACGTCCACCTGAGCGGGTTGGTCCTCCTGGCTCCACACCTGACGCCCGAGAACACGGCCGAACTCCTGGCTGCCGCCACACACAAGCGGAAATCGGAGATCGAGAGGCTCGTCGCGGAGCGATTCCCAAAGCTCCCGTCCCCGACGCTCCTGGCGCCGAGCCCCTCGACCGCCGGCCCCGGCGAGCATGCCCCGGGGCATGCTGCCGGC
>DATLUU010000547.1:0-5054 GCA_035577885.1 Verrucomicrobiia bacterium | reverse complement strand
CCTTGGGTCCAGATGTCCACGATCGGCGCCTCGTCCTTGGCTGCGCCGAACGCCGGCAGGCCCAGCGACTCGCAGAGGGTGCGGAGCAGGGTGTAGTGGCTGACCTTGCGCGCGGACACGTAGCCCGGCTTGACCGGCGCGCCCACCACGACCGTCAACACCCGGTTCGAAGTCCGGTCGTCGTCTTCATCGAAGGTGACGATCACGGCCCCTTTCGGTCCGACGGCGGCCAGCATCGCCGGCACGTTCGCGGCGAGCCAGTCGTCCGCAACCGAGAACGGGCAGCTGTGCGCGTTGTTGCAGTTGTTCGGGATGACGAACGCGAGCGCCGGAAGTCGCCCGGCCGCGACATCGGCCGCGAAATCCGTGAACGGGCGCTCGTTCTCATGATCCAGGTTGCCGAAGTTCGTCCACGGGGCGTGCTTTCGCGCGTACCCCGAGCCCTTGCCACTCTTGCACGCGGAAGAACCTGCCGCCGGGAGGTTCTCGGAGTACGCGCGCCAGGTCCGTCCGGCGGATTCGCAGGCGTGCCCGAGGTTCTCGACGCTGAACGGCGAGCCCGGAGCCGGGCACTTGTTGTCGCGAACGCCAAGGGTGCTTCCCGCCCAGAGTGCGAGGTAGTTGGGCTGCGAGGGGTGCGTGATCGCGTGGTAGTCGGAGAACGATGCCCCGAGCGCGATCAGGCTCGCGACATACGGGGCGGTGCGCGCATCTTCGTAGTTCGTGTTCTCGAGAACGATCACCACGACGTGCTCGAGACGTGGCACGGGGCCGGCCGCCGCCACGGGGGACGCGAGCAGGCACGAAGCAAGTACGACGAGCCACCTGGGATCCGCTGAACGCCTGACCACGTATTCCTCCCGTGTTCGGCCCCCGGTCCTGCGTGGGCCACGATCCTTCCTGGACAAGAACAGCTACCGCTCGGCCCCCTGCACCCCCAGCGTGAGCAGCGCCGGCAGCACGAACAAGAGCAGCACCGCCGAGAGCGCGAAGCCGCCGACCACCGCCACCGCGAGCGGCTTCAGGAGCGCGCTGCCCGCGCCGAAGCCGAACGCCAGCGGCAGCAGCGCGCCGATGCCGGCGAGCGTGGTCATGAGCACCGGTCGGGCCCGACGCGTCGCCGCCGCCTCGGCCGCGACCGCGGGCGTGAGGCCGCGCTTCAAGCTTTCCATGTAAGCCAGCACCACGAACGTCGCGTTCTCGGCCACGATCCCCACCAGCACGATGGCGCCGACGAAGCTCGAGAGATTGAACGTCGCGCCCGTCAGCCGGAGCGCCGCGAACACGCCGGCGAGCGAGGCCAGCGTCACCGCCATCACCGCGAGCGTCGCGCGCCAGGTGTGGAACGCCAGCAGCAGCACCAGCGTCACCGCGGCGACGGCGCCGAGCAGCACCAGCAGCAGCTGCAGGAACGACGCCTGCTGCTCCGCGTAGAGCCCGGCGTAGCGGAGCGACATGCTGGGCGGGAGCGGCAGCCGCGCGGCGAGCACGCGCTTCACCTCGCGCATCGCCGAGCCCATGTCGCGGCCCTCCAGCCGGGCGGTGATGGAGACGCTCGTGCGCAGGTCGTCGCGATCGATCTCCGCCTCGCCCGTGTCCGCGTGCATGGTGGCGACCTCGGCGAGGGGGCGCGTGCGCCCCGGCGCGACCGGGACCAGGAGCGCGCGCAGCGCGGAGGCGATGTCCGCCTCGCGCGGCAGCGTCACGCGCACCGGCCAGGCGCGCTCGCCTCGTGCGATCTCGCCGGCGTCGATGCCGGCGATCACGGGCCGCAGGGCGTCCGCCAGCGTGCCGGCGTCGAGCCCGAGGCGCCGCCCCTCGGTCGTGGGCGCGAACGTGAGGCTGGGTCCGCTCACCACCACGCCGGGGTCGATGTCGACCACGCCGCGGATGCCGTCGAGCAGGGCCGCGACCTGGTGCGCGCGCGCTTCGAGCACGGCGCGATCCTCGCCGAAGAGCTTGATCTCGATCGGCTGCGGCACGGCGATCAGGTCGCCGATGTTGTCCTCCACCAGCTGCCCGAACTCCGTTCGCACCATGGGCCACTGCGAGGCGAGCCGTTCCCGCAGGTCGGCCGCGACCTCCTCGCCGGTGCGCTTGCGCCTGCGTTTCAGCATGAGCACGTAGTCGCCACGGCTCGGCTCGGTGATGAAGAACCCGAGCTGGTCGCCGATCCGGCCCGAGTAGGTCTCGATCTCGGGCGTGGCCGCCATCTCGCGCTCCATGCCCGCCAGCAGGGTCGCGGTTTCCGAGGGCGACGTACCGGGCGGCATCCAGTAGTCGAAGATGAGCGCACCCTCGTCCATCTCCGGCAGGAAGCCCGTGCCGAGCGAGAGGCCGAGCCAGGCGGCCGCTCCGGCCGCGACCAGGATCGCGAGGACGGCGGCCCACGGCCGGCGGATGAACGCGCGCGCGCCGGCGCCGAACAGCGGACCGATCCCTTCCCGCAGGCGAGCGAGACGACCGCGCGCGCTCGTCTCCGGCGTGCTCGCCACGAACTGCGGCACGATCGTGAAGCACAGCACCAGGCTCGCGGTGAGCATGAGCGCCATGGTCAGCGCGAGCACGCGGAAGAACGCGCCCGCGACACCGCCCAGCCATACGAACGGCAGGAAGATCGCCAGCGTGCAGCCGCTCGAGGCGAGCATCCCCGGCAGCAGCTCGGCGAGTCCCGCGGCGAGCGGCACCTCGGTGCGGTGGGCGAGGTACTCGACGACGACGATGGCATCGTCCGCCACGAGCCCGATCGCGGCGGCGATGCCGCCGAGCGTCATCATGTCGAGCCCGCCGCCCACGAGCTGCAGCACGATCAACGTCATCGCGATCGCGCCCGGCAGCACCAGCGCCCGCGTGAGCCCGAGCCGCAGGCTGCCGAGGAACAGCATGACGATCAGGATCTCTGCGAGCGTGCCCACCATCAGCGCGTCGCGCGCACCCGCGATCGAGTCGCGCACGAGCAGCGACTGGTCGTAGATGATCTTCACCTGCACGTCGGGCGGCAGGTCGCGCCGGTGGTCGTGGAACCATTGCTTGGCCGACACGGCGAGCGTCACCGTGCTCGCCGTCTTCTGCCGGAGCAGGTTGACGTGCACCGCTTCGACGCCCCCGGTGCGGTAGCGCGTGAACTCGGGCGCCTCGCCCAGCGTCACCGTGCCCAGCGTCGAGAGCGGCACGTGCGCGCCGTCGGCGAGCGGGATGGGCACGCCCGCGAGCGCTGCGAGGTCGCCCGGCCGATCGTCGGCGAGCCCCAGGTAGAGCTCGCGGTTGGACTCGAGCAGTCCAACGGACTCGACCTGCGTCGCGCGCTGCACGCCCGCCGCCACGCCCGCCGCGGTGAGGCCGCGTGCCTGGAGCGCGCCGGGGTCGAGCGTGACGCGCGCCTCGTAGCGCCGGCCGCCCTGCACCACCACCTCCGCGCAGCCGGGGAGGCGCGCCAGCTCGGGCTGCAGCCGGAACAGCGCCAGGTCACGCAGCTCCGCGAGCGAGCGGGACGGGGACGAGAGCGAGTAGGCGAGCACGGGGAAGAGCGCCGGGCTCATGAGCCGCGCGTCCACGCTCGTGCCCGCCGGCAGCGTGCCGCGGACGGCATCGAGGCTCGCCTGCACACGCTGGAGCGTGAGGTCCATGGGCGTGTTCCAGGTGCAGTCGATGTTCATCTCCACCGAGCCGCGCGCCGTCGTGCTCCGCAGCTCGCGCACGCCGGGCACGCGGCGCACCGAGGCTTCGAGGGGCCGGGTGACCGTGCGCAGCATCTGCTCCGCCGGCAGCTCGCCGGCGTCGGCGATCACGGTGATCCGCGGGAACGTCACCTCGGGCAGGATCGCCGCGGGCGCGCGCAGCCCGGCCGATGCGCCCATCGCCAGCAGCACCACGAACGCGAACAGCACCGCGCGCCGCTGCAGGCGCACGCCCTCGAAGAAACGCGTCATCGCTGCGGCTTCACGCGGGTGCGGTCCGGCAGCCCGCGCTGGCCCTCCACCACCACGAGCACGCCCGGCGAGAGCGTGCCGCCCACCAGCTCGCGCCAACCGTCCGCGGTCGCTCCCAGCTTTACCGGCGTCCACGTCGCGGTGCTGTCGGCGCCGACGACCACGACGCGCGCGCTGCCGTCCAGGTCGTTCTCCACCACCGCGGCGGCCGGCACGGCGGGCGACTCGCGAGCCCCGCTCGTCTTCATCGCCATGGTGCCGAAGCGATCGAGCAGCGGCGTGGCGCCCCCCACGGGCCTCAACCACACCAGCGTCGCCTGGTCCGACGCGCTCGCCGCCGGCAGCACGCGGCTCACCCGCACGTCGTGATCGGGCTCGCCGACCGTGCGCACGACCGCCGCCATGCCGCTGTGCACGAGCTGCGTCGCCGCGGCGGGCAGCCGCGCCTCGAACACGATGCCCTCGAGGGGCGTGATCGCCAGCACCTCGGCGCCGTCGTTGACCTCGGCGCCGGGCTCGGCATCGCGTCTGGTCACCACGCCCGCTCGCGGCGCCACGAGCGGCACGCGCACGAGATCGCGATTCGCCAGCGCCGTGGCGCGCTCCGCCTCCGCCCGCGCCGCCGGATCGTGGGCTTCGCGCAGCAGCAGCTCGGCGCCGCGCAGCGCGGCGCGCGATTGGCGCGTCACCAGCATGCCGAGCGTGTCGCCGGCCTCGACGTGGTCGCCGAGCTTCGGCTCGAGCGACTCGACCACGGCCGCGAACGGGGCGGGCAGCGACACGTCGCCCGAGGAGCGCCATTGCCCCGGCGCCTCGACGGCGTCGGCGAACGAGCGCTCCTCGACCGCGGCCGTACGCACGGGTACCACGGCCGCGGGCGTGGCCGCGTCGTCCTCGTCGCCCCCGGCGTGGCGAGAGCAGCCCGCGACGAGCGCCAGCAGGGCCAGCAGCAGGATCGTCACGCGATCGAACGGATGCTTCATCGTTCCTCCGCCTCCAGTCTTGCGAGCCGCGCATCGAATCGCGCCTGGGCCAGCCGCACGCGGGTGTCGTCGAGTGTGTTCCTCGCGTCCAACAGCTCGAGGATCGTGGCCGCGCCCGAGGCGTGCAGGCTCCGGAGTCGCA
>DATLUU010000546.1:0-2469 GCA_035577885.1 Verrucomicrobiia bacterium | reverse complement strand
ACGCAGCGCGCGGGGCGCTCGGTCGCGCAAGGGGCCTGCTAGAATGGGCTCGCCGCCCAATCGCGGCCGTGGATGTCCTGCGGCCCGCTCCGGAAGGACGGTCCGATCGTTGCTCTTCGCCCGTCGCCCGCCGTCGCGCGCGTTCATCGGCGCACCGGGCGGAGCGCCGCGACCGGTCGGCCTCGACTCGAGCCCGCTCCACGGTGAGCTTCTAGGGGTCGAGCGCCTCGAGGAGCGCGCACGGGCGCTGGCCGCCGAGTTCACGCTCGCCCGCGACCCGCGCCGCGGTCCGCCCCGGCTGCTCCGCCGCCTGGCCGACGACGCGCGCGTGCTGCGTGCCGCCTACCGCACGCTTGCGGGCGACGTTCGGCGCGGCGAGGCGGGCACACCCGCGGCCGAATGGTTGCTCGACAACTTCCACCTCGTCGAGGGCGAGCTGCGCGAGGTCCGCCGCAACGTGCCCACGCCTTACTACCGCGAGCTGCCCAAGCTCGCCGGGCGCGGACGGGCCGGCACCGTGCGCGTGTACGCGATGGCGGCCGAGATGCTCCGCTACAGCGACGCGCGGCTCGATCCGCAGCGGCTCGATCGGTTCATGAACGCGTTCCAGAGTGTGGCACCACTCAGCATCGGCGAGCTGTGGGCGTGGCCGAGCATGCTCAAGCTCGCCCTGATCGACCACCTGCGCCGGCTCTCCGAGGAGCTGCTCGAGAGCCGTGCCGGGCGCCGCGAAGCCGACCACTACTTCACGCTGTTCGAGAGCACGCAGGCGAGCGGGCGGCTCCCGACGCTGCCCGCCGTGCTGCACATCGCGTTCGTGGACCAGCTGCTGCAGCGCATGCGCGAGTACGGCGCGGGCGCGGCCGAGCTCCGCAAGCGGCTGGAAGCACGGCTGGAAGGCGCGAACGCGACCGTCGAGGACGCGGTGCGCGCCGAGCACCAGCGGCTGGCGATGAATCACGTGTCGATGAGCAACTCGATCACCAGCCTGCGGCTCTGCTCCACGCTCGACTGGAACGAGCACGTCGAGAGCGCGAGCCTGATCGAGCAGATACTTAGGCGCGATCCGCCCGGCATCTACGCGCGCATGGACTTCGCGAGCCGGGATCGCTACCGCCACGCGGTCGAAGCACTGGCGGAGCCGAGCGGCGAGGCCCAGGTCAGGGTCGCCCTGCGCGCGATCGAGAGCGCCCGCCAGGCGGCGGAGACTCCCGGCATCGATCCGCGCATGGCCCACGTGGGCTACCACCTCATAGGCGGCGGCCGCCGCGGGCTCGAGATCGACGTTGCCAGCCGCCCGCGCCTGCGCGCGCGACTCGAGCTGGCGCTCTACGCGTACGCGACGCCCTGCTACCTGGGCTCGATCGCCTTGATCACCGGGCTCGGCACGGCCGCCGCCGTGGCGGCGGCGCGAGCGGCGGGCACGCCACAGTGGTCGTGGACCTGGGCCGCGGCGCTGGCGCTCCTCCCGGCGAGCGAGTTCGCGGTGGCGCTCACGAACCGCGTCGTCCACCGGCTCACGCGACCGATCCCGCTGCCGCGGCTGGACCTGCGCGAGGGCGTGCCGGCCGCGGCCCGCACCATGGTGATCGTGCCCACGCTCATCTCCTCGCTCGAGGGCGTGCGCGGCCTGCTCGAGGACTTGGAGGTGCACGCGCTGGGCAATCGCGACGCCAACGTCCACTTCGCCCTGCTCACCGACTTCCCCGACGCGAGCCAGGAGCACCTGCCCGGCGAGGACGCGGTGCTGGCGGCGGCGGTCGCGGGCATCGAGGCGTTGAACGCGCGCTACGCGCCGGGCACGGCCGACCGCTTCTACCTGTTCCATCGCTCGCGCCGCTGGAACGAGAGCGAGGGCGTGTGGATGGGCTGGGAGCGCAAGCGCGGCAAGCTCGAGGAGTTCAACCGGCTGCTGCGCGGCGCCACGGACACCGGCTTCGCCGTGCAGGTGGGCGAGCCCGCGATCCTGCCGGGCGTGCGCTACTGCATCACGCTCGACAGCGACACGCGGCTCCCGCGCGACACGGCGCGCCGGCTGATCGGCGTGATCGAGCATCCGCTCAACCGCCCGCGCCTGGACCCGAAGCTCGGGCGCGTGGTCGAGGGCTACGGCATCCTGCAGCCGCGCGTGAGCGTGACCATGGCGAGTGCTGCGGGCTCGCGGTTCGCCCGCGCGTATGCCGGCCACACGGGCATCGATCCCTACTCGACGACGGTGTCCGACACCTATCAGGACCTGTTCGGCGAGGGAAGCTTCACCGGCAAGGGACTCTACGACGTGGACGCGTTCACGGCGGCGCTCGCGGACCGCGTGCCGGAGAACGCGATGCTGTCGCACGACCTGTTCGAGGGTCTGTACGCGCGCTGTGCGCTGGTGTCCGACGTCGAGCTAGTGGACGACTTCCCCTCGAGCGTGTTGACGCACACCCGGCGCCAGCACCGCTGGGTGCGCGGCGACTGGCAGATCCT
>DATLUU010000545.1:0-2263 GCA_035577885.1 Verrucomicrobiia bacterium | reverse complement strand
TCGGTGCCGAACGCGATCTTGACGCCCACCTTGAGCGCGGTCTTGAACGCCTCGTGCATGTGGCCTTCCACCTCGCGGGTCTTCTGCAGGCTCTGCTCGGGGACCTTGAGCGGGTTGCCCGGCGCCAGCAGGGGCTCGAGCACGTAGAGCGTGGGCACGTACCAGGTGCCGTTCCTCTTGAGCACGTTCGCCGCCTCGGTGTCCATGTAGGTGCCGTGCTCGATCGAGCGCACGCCGGCGTTGCTGGCCCAGATCATGCCCTCTTTCCCATGGCAGTGCGCGGCGACGAAGCGGCCGAGGCGGTTCGCTTCGTCCACCGCGGCGCGCATCTCGTCCTGCGTGTAGCCGGTGTGGCGCGGATCGTCGTTCGCCGACAGCACGCCGCCGGTGGCGAGGATCTTGATCAGGTCGGCGCCCTGCTGGACGTCGAAGCGCACCTTCTTCCGGCACTCGTCGACGCCGTCCGCGACGCCGGTCTCGAGGTCGTTGCACCAGTGGTAGTCGACCTGGTTGCGGTCGTCGCCGTGCCCGCCGGTCATGGACAGCGCCCAGGTCGCCACCTGCATGCGCGGCCCGGGGATCTCGCCGGCCTTGATGGCGTCACGCAGCGACACGTCCACCAGCTCGCTGCCGCCCACGTCGCGGCAGGTGGTGAAGCCGGCCTCGATCGTCGCCCGCACGTTGTTGACGCCGGTGATCGCGGCGTGCGCCGCGGAGCTCTTCATCTGCTCCATGGGAGAGAGGCCCACGCGCGACGAGAGATGGGTGTGGCAGTCGATCAGGCCCGGGAGCAGTGTCGCGTCGCCGAGGTCGGTGACCGCGAGGCCTGCGGGCGCGCTCGCTTCGACCGACTCCACCGTGTCGCCGGACACCACCACCCACACCGGCCCGCGCACGAGCCCGGCCTTCACGTCGACGAAGCGCGCGGCGCGCACCGCGAAGCGGTCGGCGGCCGAGGCAATGGAGGCGGTGGCGGCGAGCAGAGCGAGCGCCGCAACGGACGCGACGCGGGAGAGCGGGCGCATGGTTTCTCCGGGGGTGAGGGAGTTACTGCAGCACGTATTCCAATGTGGTCACGACGCGCAGCACTTTCTCCAGCTGGCTGCCCTCTGGGATCCCCGGCGCCTGGTCGCGCGGCAGGATCTCGAACAGCCCCTGCGACGCGCGCTTCAGCGCGCCCACGTGCGCGCCCGAGCGCTTCGCGAACTCGGCCGCGGCGTCGCGCGCGTTGTCGGTCGCCTCGGCGAGCATCGCGGGCTTCAGGTCGTTCAACTTGGTGAACAGGTACGTGGGCCCGGTGCCGTAGCCCGCGCCGCTCGTCAACGCCACGCCCGCGGCCACGAGCTCGCCCACGTCCTGGCTCGCGGCGCGGATCTGCTCCGGCTGGTCCGTGCGCGCCACCAGCGTGGCGCTGATCGCGAACCTCGCCGCGCTGGGAGCACCCTCGTACGGGTTCGAGCGCTTGTCGGTGACCTCGAGCGAGAGCAGCTCGACGCGCGAGGAGTCGATCCCGTGCCTGGCGAAGAAGCGCAGCACCGCCCGCTGGTCGGCGGCGATCTTGTCCTGCGTGGGCGCGAGCTCCATGCCCGAGGCGACGATGCGCACCGGCCACAGCGCGATGTCGGCCTTGACCGGGCGCTCGGCGACGCCCTTCACCACGACCGAGCGATCGGCGAGCCGGAAGCGCTGCACGCCGGAGCCGATGGCGGCGCCCGCGAGCACGATGGCGAGCGCGAGGATCAGGACGTGGATCAGCGGGCGTTGGTTCATCGCCGGGACCTCGAGGGGAACTTGCATGGGATCCGACAAGGCCCGCGAAGCTAGCATTTTCCCCCTGCGCCACGCCGCCGTCACCCGCCGGCAACAGTGCCCCGCGTACTTTCTCTCGCGTCAGGGGAAGCAAAGGCCCCCACCGGGTGGGGATCCAAGCGGTCGCGAGAGCGGCCAGGTCCCGACCCGGCGAAGACGGGCGGCCGAGGTTCCCCGAAGCTCTTCCAAGCGCGGCATGCCGGTTCGCGATTCCCGTTCCCTTGGGCTGGTCAGCCCCGGGCTCGACGGCCGGACTGCCGCAGGTCACGCCGGGATCCGACACGCGCAGGTCGGGTCCCGGCGCACGTAATTTGTGGCCTGGTCGTACTCCGCGCCGCGCATGGAAAAGCCCTCGCGAGCGTGTCACGAGGGCAGCGGTGGTTCGCGCGCGCGGACTCGAGCGGGTCCGCGATCCGCGCCGGGTCGGGTTCAGGCGCCGATCGCGAGTCCTCCC
>DATLUU010000544.1:0-4308 GCA_035577885.1 Verrucomicrobiia bacterium | reverse complement strand
CACGCGCAAGATCACGCTGCTCGTGGGTGCCGATGGCCGCGCCAGCTTGCGCTACGCCGCCGAGCTCGAGGGACGCAACACGCAGGTGAGCGTCACGCTCGAGTAGCCGCGAGGCCGCCGCGCACTCTCGCCAAGCGCGGCACGGACGAGCTCACATCACCTCCGGGAACATGCGCTTGGCCGGCTCACCGAGTGCGGCGGCGATGGGCAGCGGCAGCTTCCGCCACAGCTTGACCGCGAGATCGAGCGAGCCCTTCTGGCCGGCCAGCGTCGGCATGCGCGGTTCCGTGCCGAGCACGTACTGGTAGTGGAGCGGCACCGGTTTCGCACCCCACTGCTGCTTGAAGCGGAACGTGGGCGAGTCCCACTGGCTGCGCCCGAAGTCGAACCGCGCCAGGCCCTGGCCGATCGCGCGCTGGAGCGCCTCCCAGTAGAGCACCTGGTTCGGGCAGTGCGCGAAGTAGCGCCGGAGCGACGACGCCCACGGATCCATGAGCACGTCGCGATGCCGCACGGTGAACATGGCACCGGCCGGCGCGCCCGCGAACAGGAGCACCAGCAGGTCGGCGTCCTCGCCCAGCAGCTCCAACGCGAGCCGGTAATAGGAAGCGCCCCGGATGGGCGTCCCCAGGTCGCGCATGTTCTCGAGCAGCACGCGATGGAACGCGGGCGCGCCGTCGCGGCCCCAGTGCCGCTCGAACCCCGCCTTCTCCCCCTTGCGGATCTGGTTGCGGAGCTTGGCATCGAACGCGCTCCACTGCTCGGAGGGATCGCGCGCGAGGTCCAGCACCATGGTGAGGTGCTCGCGGTTGGTCTCGAGCCCCGGCCACTCCACGCGCTGGTCGCGCAGCTCCACCCAGGCGAGCCGCTCGCGCGCGACCTCCTCTTGTGCCGGGGCGAGCAGCGCCGCGGCCACGGCTGCGTCGTCGGCGAGGAGGCCGCCGGGCGCCGAGAACAGGGCTCCGTGCCGGCCGCCCTTGCGGAAGAGCGGCAGCACCCCGCGCACGCGTCCCGCCTCCTCGGCCAGCCAGTAGCGGGCGGACACGCCGTAGGTGCGAACGGTCAGTTCCATCCACGCGCTGAGCTGGCCGAAGTGCGAATGCGCACTCCCCTTCACGTAGCCGTCCCAGGCTTCGCGATCGGCGGGGGCATAGGCGCGGACCCGCAGGCTCTCGCTCATGCGCCGTGCGCGGCCGAACGGAAGAGAACACCCATACGGGGTTTCACCTGAGTGGCGAGAGGGGGCGGCAGCTGGCGGTGGGAGCGGCCGAGCCTATCCCAGCGGCATGAACAGGGGCAACGAAGCGACGGACGGCGTATCACACCGGACGAGCGTGGTTGCCGCGCGGACACCGGCTACGTGAGAATGCGCGCACGGGCGACTCCCGCGCGACCCGGGCGCGAGCCCGTCCCGTATCCCACCAAGAGCCGAGGAGAGCTCCCCATGCTGTCCGCCCCCGTGCGCACGCTTGCGCTGCTGCTCACGCTCGCCACGACCGGCATCGCAGCCGCCGCGACGAAGCCTTCAGGCCCGACCATGATGCTGCGCTCGCCCACGGTGAGCGCCACGCAGATCGCGTTCGCCTATGCGCAGAACATCTGGATCGTTCCGCGCGCCGGCGGCGAGGCGCGCCGGCTCACGAGCTTCCAGGGACAGGCCTCGAATCCCCGCTTCTCCCCCGACGGCAAATGGATCGCGTTCAGCGGCGAGTACGCGGGCAACGCCGACGTGTACGTGGTCTCGGCGGAGGGCGGCGAGCCCAGGCGGCTGACCTGGCATCCGAGTCCCGACCTGGTCGAGGGCTGGACGCCCGACGGCAAGTCGATCGTGTTCGCCTCGGGTCGCGCGACCGAGGCGCCGGCCGCGGCGCCGCGGTTCTGGACGGTCCCCGTCAGCGGCGGACCCGAGCAGCCCATGTCGCTGCCCCGCGCCTACCAGGGCCGCATCTCGCCCGATGGCTCCAAGGTGGCGTTCCGGCTCAACAACTCGTGGGACGAGGAGCGGCGCAACTACCGCGGCGGCCAGAACCGTCCGGTGTGGATCACGGACTTGAGATCGATGGAGACGGTGACGCCCGACTGGGACGGCTCGAAGGACATGGACCCGGCGTGGCTCGGCGACCGCGTCGTGTTCATCAGCGACCGCGACGGCGTGGCGAACGTGTGGTCGTGTGACGCCACCGGCAAGGGCCTGTCGCAGCTCACGCACTTCACCGACTTCGATGTCAAGACGCTCGACGCCGGGGCCGGCGCGGTGGTGTTCGAGCAGCGCGGCGTGATCCACGAGCTGGATCCCAAGTCCGGCCAGGAGCACGTCGTGCCCATCACCGCGGACGGCGACTTCTCGTGGATGATGCCGCACTGGGAGGACGTGGGCGGCCGCATCACGAACCTGGCGCTCTCGCCCACCGGCAAGCGCGTTCTCGTGGAGGCCCGCGGCGAGATCTTCACCATCCCCGGCGAGAAGGGCGACGTCAGGAACCTGACGCGCTCGAGCGGCTCCGCCGAGCGCGATCCCGCGTGGTCGCCCGACGGCAAGTCGATCGCGTACTGGAGCGATGCCTCGGGCGAGTACCAGCTCGTGATCGAATCGCAGGACGGGGTCTCGGCGCCACGCACGATCGCGGTGCCGAAGGCGACGCACTACTACACCATGTCGTGGTCCCCCGACTCGAAGAAGCTCCTCTACCACGACACCAACCTGCACGTGTGGGTGATGGACGTGGCGAGCGGCAAGGCGAAGCAGGTGGGCCGCGACCCGTGGATGGTGCCGCAGCGGACGCTGTTCCCGACCTGGAGCCCGGACTCGAAGTGGGTGACGTACTCGGCGCACCTGAACACGCTCTACCGCGCCATCTTCGTCGCCGACGCCGAGACCGGCGAGTCGCACCAGGTCACGGACGGCATGGCGGACGCGATGGTCCCGGTGTTCGACGCCAGCGGGAAGTACCTGTGGTTCCTGGCGTCGACCGATTACGGCTTGAAGTCGCAGTGGCTGGACATGTCGTCCTACGACCACAACGAGAACTTCGGGCTCTACCTCGCCGTGCTGCAGAAGGGCGTGGCGAGCCCGCTACTGGCCGAGAGCGACGAGGATCCCGGTGTGTCCGCCGAAGGCGGCGACAAAGCCGGAGCGGATGCGGCGAAGCCCGCCGCGAAGCCCGCGGCCGGCGCCGCCGCCGCGGCGACGAAGATCGACTTCGACGGGCTGCAGTCGCGCATCGTCTCGGTCGCGGGCGTGCCCGAGCGGCAGTATTCGCTCTTGAAGGCTGGCGCGGGTGGCACGGTCTACTTCCTCGAGGCGAGCGCGGGCGCGCCGCCCGGCGCGGGTGGAACGCTCCAGCGCTTCAAGCTCACCGAGCGCAAGGCGACCGCGTTCGCGACCGGCGTCGCGGACTATGCGGTGAGCGCGGACGGGAAGAAGCTCGTCTATCGAGCCGCGAGCCCGCCGGCCCCTCCACCGACTCCGGGCGTCACGCCACCGCCGCCGTCGCCACCGGATCTCTACCTCGTCGACGCCGACAAGGCGCCGCCTGCGGCGGGCACGGGCAAGCTCGCCTACTCGCTCAAGATGCTGCTCGATCCGCAGGCGGAGTTCGCGCAGATCTTCGCCGAGGGCTGGCGTGACGAGCGCGACTACCTCTACGTACCCAACATGCACGGCGCCGACTGGCCGAAGATGCGCGAGCTCTACGGCCAGTTCCTGCCCTACGTGCGCCACCGCGCGGACTTGAACTACCTGCTCGACATGATGGGCGCCGAGATCGCGATCGGGCACTCCTACGTGCGCGGCGGCGACATGCCCGAGGTGCCGGCGACGCCGGCGGGCCTGCTGGGCGCGGACTTCACCGTCGAGTCC
This sequence comes from Verrucomicrobiia bacterium, assembly GCA_035577885.1. Classification (GTDB taxonomy): domain Bacteria; phylum Eisenbacteria; class RBG-16-71-46; order RBG-16-71-46; family RBG-16-71-46; genus JAIOPA01. The sequence continues at coordinate 449 of DATLUU010000544.1, read as the reverse complement.
GGCCGCTACAAGATCGCGCGCATCTACGACAACGAGAGCTGGAACCCCGACCTGAAGGCGCCGCTCGCGTCGCCGGGCGTGAACGTGTCGGTGGGCGACTACGTGCTCGCCGTGAACGGCGTCGAGCTCAAGGCCCCGGACAACCTCTATCGTCTGCTGGACGGCACCGCGAGCAAGCAGACCGTGCTCACCGTGAGCGGCAAGCCGTCGCTGGACGGCGCGCGCCGGGTCACGGTGGTGCCGGTCGCGAACGAGCAGACGCTGCGCACGCGGGCCTGGGTCGAGGGCAATCGCCGCCTCGTGGACAAGCTCTCGGGCGGCAAGCTCGCCTACGTCTACCTGCCCAACACCGGGCAGCCCGGCTACCAGAGCTTCAACCGCTACTACTTCGCACAGCAGGACAAGCAGGGCGTGGTGGTGGACGAGCGCTACAACGGCGGCGGCTCGGC
>DATLUU010000543.1:0-4589 GCA_035577885.1 Verrucomicrobiia bacterium | reverse complement strand
GCGGAGCCGCCGGCCGGAACGGTCAGCATGTCGCCCTGCTCGCCGTCGGCGCCGAGCTTGACCGACAGCACGCCGGTGCCCGGCTCGCACGGCCGGAGCACGGCCGCGCCGGCGCCGTCGCCGAACAGCACGCAGGTGTTGCGGTCCTTGAAGTCCACGATGCGGGTCAGCGTCTCCACGCCGATCAGCAGCACGGTGTCGGCGAGGCCCCCGCCGATCACGCCGCGCGCCAGCCCGAGCCCGAACACGAATCCGGAGCAAGCCGCGAACATGTCGTACGCCGCCGCGCGCCTGGCTCCGAGCTTCTGCTGAACCGTACAGGCGCAGGACGGCAGGATGCGATCCGGCGTCGTGGTCGCGAGCACGATCTGGTCCACGTTCGCGGCCTCCACGTTCGCCATCTCCAGCGCCCGCTGGCAGGCGATGAGCGCGAGGTCGCTCGAGGCCTGGTCGGGAGCGGCGATGCGGCGCTCGCGGATGCCGGTGCGCTCGACGATCCACTCGTCGGTCGTCTCGACCAGCTTCTCGAGGTCGTGGTTCGTCAGCACCCGCTCGGGCACGTACATGCCCGTGCCGGTGATGGTCGTGCCGCGAATGCCGTCAGGCCGCAGTATCATGATCCGCCTGGATCTCCTCGCGGATGTGCTCGTTCACGCGCTGCTCGACGAACGTGGTGAGCGTGTGGATCGCGCTCCGGAACGCGCGCGGTCCGCTCGAGCCGTGGCCGATGAAGCACACGCCGTTCACGCCGAGCAGCGGCGCGGCGCCGTACTCCTGCCAGTCGATGCGCGTGCGCAGCCGCGCGAGCGCACCCTTCATGAACAGCGCGCCGAACATGGCGAGCGGGTCCTTCTTCACCTCGTCGCGCACCGAGCGGCCGAGGAAGCTCGCGGCGCTCTCGGCGGTCTTCAGCAGCACGTTGCCGGTGAAGCCGTCGGTCACGATGACGTCGCAGGTGCCCTTGAACAGGTCGCGGCCCTCGACGGGGCCGATGAAGTTGAGGTGCCGCGCGGCCTTGATGAGCGGGAGCGACTCCTGCACGAGCTGGTTGCCCTTGCTCTCCTCCTCGCCGATCGACAGCAGCCCCACGCGCGGGTTCTCGTGTCCGAGCAGGTAGCGCGCGAAGCACGAGCCCATGTGCGCGAACTGCACCAGCCATGCCGCCTTCACCTCGGCGTTCGCACCCACATCCAGCACGACGGTGCCGTGGCCCACGTTGGGGAAGAACGCCGCCAGGGCCGGGCGCGACACGCCCTCGAGCCGCCCGAGGCCCAGGAGCGCGCTCGCCACGACCGCGCCGGTATTGCCGGCGCTGAAGATGCCGTCGAGCTGCCCGTCCTTGTGGAGCTGCGTGAGCACGCCGAGCGACGTGCCCGAGCGACGCGCCGCCGCCACGGCCTTGGCCGCCATGTCCACCTTCTCGGAGGCGTGCACGACGGTGATGTCGGCGCTGCCGAGGTGGGCGTGACGGAGCGCGGCCCGGATCTCGCCTTCGTCGCCCACGAGCGTCAGGCGGAAGCGGCCGGGCCACTCGCGCAAAGCGAGCGCGGCGCCTTCGGCCACGGGCCGCGGGCCGAAGTCGCCCCCCATCGCATCAATCCCGATGCGCGGGACCGAGGTCATGAGGTCGTCCGCCGCTACGCTTCGCGGGGTGCGACGATCTCTTCGCCCTTGTAGTACCCGCAGCTCGCGCAGATGCGGTGCGGGACCCGGGGGGCGCCGCAGTGCGCGCAGTTCGTGAGGCTCGGCTTGCCGAGCTTCCAGTGCGTACGCCGCTTCTTGCCGCGGGTGTGCGAGTGACGCCGCTTCGGAACCGCCATGTCGCGTGGACCTCCTGAAGACGGGCCGGAGCCCCGGGCGTGGCCTCAGCGCTCCGTGGGGCACACATGAGGCCCCTCGGACAGCTCGGCACCACACTTCGGGCACAGGCCCGGACAATCCTCCCGGCAATGGGGAGAGATCGGCACTTCCAGCAGCAACGCCTCGCGAACCATCTCGCGCAGGTCCAGCCGCCGGCCATCGTGGAACATCATGTGGTCGTCACGCTCCAGAGCCTCCTGCTCTTCGCGTGACGCCGATCCGGTCCGTTCCGCGTACACCACGAGCGGCACCTCCAGCGGCAGGTCGAACTCCCGCAGGCAGCGCACGCACTCGAGGTGGGCCCGCGACTGAACGGTGCCCCGCACCGACACCCGCTCGCCCGATTTCTCCACCTGGAACACGCCGCGAACCACTTCGCGCCATTCAGGTTGGGAGAGTCCGACGTCGGCTGCCGTGCCCTCGGCCTCCACCCGGTCGACGGCCGGGCGCAGGGTGGCGAGATCGAGGACGAAACTGGTCATACGCATACGGGACGGCCCGAGGCCGCCCCCTTGAAACGGACGCAAGTTAGCACAGGCACTTTGGGACCGTCCAACGCCGTACGGATGGGGGCCGACTGGACACCCGGTCGGGGTCGCGGAGCCCCCTTTTCAGCCGGGGACCGGACGGCGCGGGGTTCAGTGAGCCAGCGCCGTGGCGCCGAAGAACAGCCGCACCTCGCGCTGGGCGGAGGCGACGCTGTCCGAGGCGTGCACCGAGTTCCGGCCCTTGGATTCGGCGTAGAGCTTGCGGATCGTGCCCTCGGCGGCCTGGGCAGGGTCCGTGGCGCCGATCACCTCGCGCAGGGCGGCGACCGCGTTGTCGCGCTCGAGGCAGCAGAGCAGCACCGGGCCCGAGGTCATGAACTCGACCAGGCTCGGGAAGAACGGCTTACCCACGTGCTCGGCGTAGAACTCCTGGCACTGATCGGCCGTGAGCCGCGTGTAGCGCGCCTCCACGAGGCTGAAGCCCTTGCCCTCCACGTGGGCGAGGATCTTGCCCACGATGTGCTTCGCGGTGGCATCCGGCTTGATGATGAACAGCGTGCGTTCCACGGCCACGGTGAACCTCCTCGAGCGGGCGTCGCCGCCCGCGGAATGTATTCGGGTCAGGGTCTAGCGCTTCTTCTTCTTTCCGCCGGCGCTCCGCCCGCCCGCCTTCGACGCTGCGGCTGCGACCGCCTTCTTCTTCGGTCGTGCGGAGCCGACGCGGCCGTTCGCGAGCGCGCGCGACGGCGCTGAAGCCTTCGCGCTCGCGCGCGCGGACTTCCCGTTCGCCTTCGTAGCCTCCGCGGCCTTCTTCGCCGCACCGTTCTTCTGCCGCGTGCGCCGGCGCTGGAGCAGCTCGGCGATCAGCCCCGGGATCTCGCTCGGGATGCGCGCCACGGGCACGCCCGCGGCCTCGAACGCCGCCATCTTCTCGGCAGCGGTTCCCGTGCCGCCGGAGATGATCGCGCCCGCGTGGCCCATACGCTTGCCCGGCGGCGCGGTCTGGCCAGCGACGAACGCCACCACCGGCTTCGTGACGTGGCGCTTGATGAACTGCGCTGCCTGCTCCTCGGCGTTGCCGCCGATCTCGCCCATCAACACGACGGCTTCGGTCTTGCCGTCGGCCTCGAACAGGGTGAGGGCGTCGATGAAGTCGGTGCCGATGATGGGATCGCCGCCGATCCCGAGGCACGTCGTCTGCCCCAGGCCCTGGTCGGTGAGCTGCTTCACCACCTCGTACGTGAGCGTGCCGCTCTTGCTCACCACGCCGACCGGACCCGGGATGCAGATGTGGCCAGGAAGGATGCCCACCTTCGACTGGCCGGGCGTGATCAACCCCGGGCAGTTCGGGCCCACGAGCCGCGGCCGGCCGAGCGGGTTGTTCTGGCCTCGGAGCGCCAGCACCTTGTGGTAGGCGCCCAGCGTGTCGCGCACGGGCAGGCCTTCGGTGATGCACACGATCAGCGACAGCCCCGCGTCGGCCGCCTCGTGGATGGCGTCCGCCGCGAACGGCGCCGGCACGTAGATGACGCTCGCGTTCGCCTTGGTGGCTTGCACCGCCTCGGCGACCGAATCGAACACCGGCACCCCGTGCACCTCGGCGCCGCCCTTCCCCGGCGTGACGCCGCCCACGACCTTGGTGCCGTAAGCGACCATCTGCTGGGTGTGGAAGGCACCGTCGCGGCCGGTGATGCCCTGCACGATCAGGCGCGTGTTCTTGTCGATGAGGATGCTCACACCGGCACCTCCTGCGCCTTCTCGATCACCATGCGCACCGCCTCGTCCATGCTCGTGGTCGCGCCGAGGCCGAAGTCCTTGAGGATCTGCCGCGCCTTGTCCTCGTTCGTGCCGGTGAGCCGGATGACGAGCGGGATCTGGAGCGGCGACGTCTTGAGCGAGGTCACGATGCCCATCGCCACGTCGTCGCAGCGCGTGATGCCGCCGAAGATGTTGAACAGGATGGCGCGGACATGGCCTTCACCGGTGATGATCTGCAGCGCCGCCGTGACCTTTTCGGGGTTGGACGACCCTCCGATATCGAGAAAATTCGCGGGCTCGCCGCCGTAGTGCTTGATCAGGTCCATGGTCGCCATCGACAGGCCGGCGCCGTTCACGACGCAGCCGATGTCGCCGTCCAGCTTCACGTACGAGAGCCCCTTCTCGCGCGCGAGCCGCGCCGCCGGCGTCTCCTCGGCCGGGTCACGCCAGTCGTTCCACTCCTTGTGGCGGAACTCGGCGTTG
>DATLUU010000542.1:0-12361 GCA_035577885.1 Verrucomicrobiia bacterium | reverse complement strand
CTCGACATGTCAGAGTACGCCGAGAAGCAGGCGGCCAGCCGGCTGATCGGGGCGCCGCCGGGCTACGTCGGGCACGGCGAGGAGGGCCAGCTTACTGGTCCGCTGCGCCTGAACCCGTACGCCGTCGTGCTGCTGGACGAGGTCGAGAAGGCGCATCCCGACGTGTTCAACGTGCTGCTGCAGGTCCTCGACGACGGCGTGCTCACCGACAGCTCGCGCCGCAAGGTGGACTTCAAGAACACCGTCATCATCATGACCTCGAACCTCGGCGGCCGGCAGATCATGACCGGCGGCCAGAAGCTCGGCTTCAAGCAGAAGGACGAGGCGCAGCAGTTCAGCCAGATCAAGTCCACGGTGCAGGACGAGTTGAAGCGCGCGTTCAACCCCGAGTTCCTGAACCGCATCGACGACGTCATCGTGTTCCACGGCCTCGTGCGCGACCACATGAAGGAGATCGTCAACATCCTGCTCGGCCAGTTCAGCGCGCGGTTGAAGACGCAGGACATCTCGCTCGAGCTCTCGCCCGAGGCGGTGGAACTGCTGATCGACAAGGGCTTCGACCCCACGCTCGGGGCGCGGCCGCTCAAGCGCGCGATCCAGAGGCTGCTCGAGGATCCGTTCGCGGAGTTCATCCTGAGAGGCCAGATCCCGGCCGGGTCGGCCGTGCGCGTGACGCGCAAGGACGACAAGCTGGACTTCGGCACCGGCCCCGTGCCGGCGAACGGGACCTCGGCAATGTCGAGCGGCGCGGCGGCAGGCGTGCCGCCGGTGCCGAGCGCCTGAAGCACGAAGACTGAACACGGACGTGACACGGCGCCGGTCCCGCGAGGGTCCGGCGCCGTTCGTTCGTGGGGCCCCGCAGACCGGCCAGGGAACGGCTAACGAGGGTCCGGGGTAGGAAGTCTTGCCTCCGTCACCCTTCAAGCCGGCCGCTGGACAACCTCCGCGTGCTTGTCCATCATCGGCGCCAACTCCCCGCAGCATGGCCACGCCTCCCGGCTCGCGACACGACGCAAGGACGCGTTCCGCGGGAGTGGCGTTTTTCCCCACCCGGCGTGGTCCCAGGAGAGCCAGGATTGCCCGAACCCAACCGACGTAACCACCGGTTCCGGCGCGCGTTGAGCGCCCTGGGCCTGGCGCTCGCATGCCTTGCCGGGGGAGCGGAGCGCGCGGCCCGGGCGCAGGAGCCGCCGGGCACCACCCCACCGGCTCCCGCGGAGGCGCCCGCCGAGCCGTGGCGCATCCGCAGCGTGTCGGTGCTGGGCAACTCGTTCACCGACTCGACGCGCATCCTGCGCACGTTCGAGGTGCACGCGGGCCAGACGTTCTCCGCCGACGGCATCCGTCGCGGGCAGAAGAAGCTGCTCGCGCTCGGGCTGTTCTCGAACCTGCACATCGACCGTGTCGACCATCCCGAGGACAACTCGGTCGACATCATCATCATGGTCGAGGAGCGCCCGCGCATCGCCGAGATCACGTTCGAGGGCCAGAAGCAGCGCGAGTCGTCGGACCTGGAGAAGAAGCTGTTCCTGAAAGCCGGCGAGCCGTACTCCACGACCACGGCCGCGACCCAGGTCGACACGCTGCTCAAGTACTACCACGACGAGGGCTTCTCCCGCGCCAAGGTCACGTTCCGGGCGGACACGCTCGAGGGCCAGAACCGCGTCAACCTGCACTTCCTCGTCAACGAGGGCCTGAAGGTCCGCATCACCGGCATCCGCTTCGAGGGCATGTCGGCGTTCCACGAAGCCCAGTTGCGCAAGGCGATGAAGACGAAGAAGCACTGGATGCTGGGCGGCGGCGAGATCAAGGACGAGGAGTTCAGCGAGGACCGCGAGAAGCTCGAGGGCTGGTATCACAACCACGGCTACCGCGACATGCGCGTGGAGGACGCGCGCCTGGAGCAGGGGGCGCTGCCGCGCGACCTGACGCTGGTGGTCAAGATCGACGAGGGCCGGCTCTACCATCAGGGCGCGATCAGCTGGGAGGGCAACAAGGTGGTGCCCACGGCGGTGCTGATGCGGACGTGGCCCAAGACCGAAGCCGGACCGCAGCTCTACAGCGCCGAGCGCGTGCAGAAGGCGCTGTCCGCCGTCTACGGCGAGTACGCGGAGGAGGGCTATCTCTACATCGGCATCGAGCCGCACGAGACCGTGGTGCGCGACTCGATCGTGGACATCACGTTCACCGTGAACGAGGTGTCGCCGTCGCACATCAAGCGCCTCAGCATCACCGGCAACAAGGGCACGCGCGAGAAGGTCATCCGCCGCGAGATCAACATCCGCGAGGGCGACCTGTTCCGGCGCTCGGCGCTGATGCGCGCGCGCGATGACGTCATGCGCCTCGGCATCTTCAACGACGTCACGCCGGATTTCACGCCCGCCGAGAGCACCGACGTCAACCTGGTGTTCAAGGTCACCGAGAAGCAGGTGGGCACCGCCTCCGCCGGCGCCGGCTACACGAACGAGGCCGGCCTCACCGGGTTCCTCGAGATCGGGCACAACAACGTGCTCGGGAACGCGCAGCAGCTGTCGCTGCACCTCGAGCGCGGCGGCAAGCGCGAAGACTACCGCTTGAGCTTCACCGAGCCGTGGTTCCACGATGCGCCCACGCTGCTCGGGTTCTCCGCCTACAGCACCACCAGCATCCTCGACCAGTACAACGAGCGCCTGCGGGGCGTCTCCGGGCGCATCGGGCGGCCGCTGCCGTGGCCCGACTATTCGCACGGCTCGATGTCGTACACCATCGAGCGCGTGCTGTTCTCGAACGTGCGCGACGGCATCACCCTGAACGGCATCAAGGTCGACGTGCCGCAGCTGACGAGCACGCTCGAGGGCACGCTGCTCCGGAACAGCACCAACAACCCGTTCTACGCCACCAAGGGCACGCGGCTCTCGGTCAACGGCCAATTCACGGGCGGCCCGTTTGGCGGCGACCTCAACTACCTGATCTGGCGCACCGAGGGCCGCGTCTACCTGCCGTCGATCATGAAGCGCCTGACGACGATGATGCGGCTGCGCGTGGCGACGACGAACACCTATCCGTGGATCGGCGGCATCGTCCCCGACAACGTGCGCTTCCGCCTCGGCGGCGGCAACACCGTCGACCCGCTGCGCGGCTACGACGACTACCAGATCGTGCCCGCCAAGTTCGTCCACTACGACACCACCTATACGGACGTGCGGGACCCGACCACGGGCAACATCAACCACGTCGAGCGCATCACGCGAATCCGTTACCCGGGCGGGCGTTACCTCGGCCTGTTCACGATGGAGCAGCAGTTCCCGATTGCGCACCCCCTGCACGGTCTGTTCTTCTTCGACGCCGGCAACGTCTGGGACCAGCGCAGCGAGATCAACCTGCGGCAGCTCAAGGTGGGCGCAGGCATCGGCTTCCGCATGGAGATCCCGCTGCTCGGGAACATCGGGTTCGACTACGGGTACGGGTTCCAACGCGACGACCGACCGCGATGGGCCGGGCATTTCATGCTCGGCAACGTGAACTTCTAACGTGGGGAGCGCGATGCACGGGGCGGGGTGGGCGCGGGTCGCGCGCCGGGGCTTGAGCGCGCTGCTGCTCGTGGCGTGCGCCGCCGCCGCGGCGCGTGCCGAAGTGCGCCTCGGCTACATCGACTCCTCCCGGATCTGGACCGAGTACAAGGACGCGCAGGAGGCACAGCAGCGCTTCGACCGGCAGGTCCAGGGCTGGCGCGACGAGGCGGCCGAGAAGGAGAAGTCGGTCAACACCCTGCGCCAGCAGGTCAAGGACCAGAGCCCGGTGTTGTCGGCGCTCAAGCGCCAGGAGCTGGACTCCTCGCTGCAGAAGGCGATCAGCGATTACGAGAAGTTCGTGCAGGACGTGTGGGGGCAGGACGGGCGTGCGTCGCAGGAGAACGCGCGCGCCACCGACGAGATCGTGAACCAGGTGCGGCGCGCGGTCGAGAAGGTGGCCGGCCAGAAGGGGCTGGACCTCGTGCTCGACGTCACCGGCGGGTTCGTGGTCTACGCCGACAAGACGCTCGACCTGACGAACGACGTGCTGGCGGAGCTGAACGCGAACGCCGCCAGCTCGACGCCGCATTAGACTGCACCCCAACCGCACCAGGTTCCGAACGAGGGAGGTCGCATGAGCACCCGCACGCTGGCCGAGCTCGCCACCGAGCTCGGAGGCCACGTGATCGGCGACGGCTCGGTGGAGATCCGCGGCGTGGCCGGGATCCGCGAGGCGCTGCCGGGGGACGTCACGTTCCTCGCCAACTCGCGCTACGAAAGCTACTTGGGTGAGACGCGCGCGTCCGCGGTGATCTGCGACCGCACCCCGCGTCACGCGAGCGTGCCCCTGCTGCAGGTGGACCATCCCTACCTGGCGTTCCAGAAGGTGGTGCGACTGTTCCGCCCCGAGCTCTACCAGCCGCTCCCGGGCGTGCACCCGACCGCGGTGGTGTCACCGGCGGCGAAGATCGGTGACGGGGCCTCGATCGGGCCGCATTGCACGGTGGAGCCGGGGGCGAGCATCGGCGCCAAGACCGTGCTCATGGCCGGCTGCTACGTCGGCGTCCAGGCCTCGATCGGCGAGGGCTGCCTGCTCTACCCGCGCGTGGTGCTGCGCGAGGAGTGCGTCCTCGGCAACCGCTGCATCGTGCATGCCGGCGCCGTGATCGGCGCCGACGGCTTCGGGTTCGCGTTCGACGCCGGCCGCTACCACAAGGTGCCCCAGGTCGGGAACGTGATCGTGGGCGACGACGTCGAGATCGGGGCCAACACCACGATCGACCGCGCCACCACCGACAGCACGCGCATCGGCGACGGCACGAAGATCGACAACCTGGTGCAGATCGGCCACAACGTCATCGTCGGCCGCCACTGCATCATCGTCGCCCAGGTCGGCATCTCCGGCAGCACCGAGCTCGAGGATCACGTCACCATCGGCGGCCAGTCGGGCATCATCGGCCACGTCCGCCTCGGCAAGGGCATGCAGGTCGGTGCCCAGAGCGGTGTCTCCAAGTCGTGGCCCGCGGGCACGGTCGTGTTCGGCACCCCGGCGGCGCCGCTGACGCTGTTCAAGCGTATCAACGCCTACCTGCAGCGTCTGCCCCAGCTCTTCGATCGCACGAAGACGCTGGAGACGCGGGTGGCGAAGCTGGAGGAGAACGAAAAGGAGAGCGTGCGTTGAGCGGCCGCCCGCAGCGAACGATCAAGAAAGCGGTGGCGATCGAGGGGGTGGGGCTCCATACGGGCGAGAAGGGCGTGATGCGGTTCCTGCCCGCGCCGGTGGGGCACGGCGTGCGCTTCGTGCGCACCGACCTCGCGGGACGGCCGGAAGTGAGGGTGCGGCCGGAGAATGCCCACTTCGACCCCGACGCCGGGCGGCGCACGATCCTGCAGCAGGACGGCGTCCAGGTGCACACGATGGAGCACGTGCTCGCCGCGGTCGCGGGTCTCGGCGTGGACAACCTCATCATCGAGACCAGCACCATGGAGGTGCCCGAAGGCCACGACGGCAGCGCCGGGCCCATCGCGGGCGCCATGCTCGAAGCGGGCCTGCAGGACCAGGACAAGCCCACGCGCCACATCAAGGTGAGCAAGCCCGTGCGCTGGGCCGAGAACGGCGTCGAGCTCTCCGCCGTGCCCTACTCGGGCTTCCGCATCTCGTTCCGGATCGAGTACGACCACCCGCTGATCGGCGTCCAGGAGCGCACGCTCGACATCACGCCCGAGTCGTTCATGAAGGAGATCGCCCCCGCGCGAACCTTCGTGCTCGAGCGCGATGTCGAGGCGCTGAGGAAGTCGGGCTGGATCAAGGGCGGGCGCCTCGAGAGCGCGATCGTCGTCGGCAAGGACGCGGTGCTGAACGACGAGAAACTCCGCTACCCGGACGAGTTCGTGCGTCACAAGATCCTCGACCTCCTGGGCGACCTGTTCATCCTCGGCGGGCCGCTGCTCGGCCACGTCAGCGCCAAGCGCTCCGGCCACCAGGGCCACGTCGCGTTCGTGAAACGGTTGAAGGAGACGCTGCCGCTGCCGGGCCGGCGCCCGGGCGGGCCGCCCGAGGAGTGGGACACCACGGCGATCATGGACCTGCTCCCGCACCGCTACCCGTTCCTGCTCGTGGATCGCATCACCAAGATCGAGGAGGGACGCGCGATCGAGGGCGTGAAGAACGTCACCATCAACGAGCCGTTCTTCCAGGGGCACTTCCCCGGCCACCCGGTGATGCCGGCGGTCCTGATCCTCGAGGCCATGGCGCAGGTGGGCGGCATGCTGATGCTCAACACGGTCGACGATCCCTCGAGCAACCTCGTGTACTTCATGGGCATCGACGGCGCGAAGTTCCGCCGCCCGGTGGTGCCCGGCGACCAGCTCCACTTCAAGCTCGAGCTGCTGTCCGCCAAGCGCCGCGTGATGAAGATGCGCGGCGAGGCGTTCGTGGACGGACAGCTCGTGGCCGAGGCGGAGCTGCTGGCCACGGTCGTGGACCGGCGCCCGTGAGCGTGCGCATCCATCCCTCGGCGCTGGTCGATCCCGGCGCCCGGCTCGGCGTGGACGTGAGCGTGGGCCCGGGCTCGATCGTGGGGCCCGAGGTCACGATCGGCGACCGCACGCGCATCGACGCCCACGCGCTGGTGACGGGCTGGACCACGCTCGGCGCCGACAACCACGTGCACCACGGCGCCGTGCTCGGCTCGCCGCCGCAGGACCTGAAGTACTCCGGGCTGCCTTCCCAACTGGTGATCGGCGACCGCAACGTGTTCCGCGAGTACGTGACCGCGAACCTCGCCACCGAGGCCGGCGAGGCCACGCGCATCGGCAGCGACGGGCTGTACATGGCGTACGCGCACGTCGCCCACAACTGTTCCATCGGCAACCGCGTCGTGATCGCGAACGCGGTGCAGCTCGCGGGCTACGTGGTGGTGGACGACTGGGCGATCGTCGGCGGCGGCACCGTGGTGCACCAGTTCACGCGCATCGGGCGCCACTGCATGATCGGCGGCGGCTCGCGCATCTCGCAGGACATCGCGCCGTTCGTGAAGTCGGCGGGCAGCCCGCCGCGCAACGCAGGCATCAACGCCATCGGCCTCGAGCGGCGCGGGATCGGGCGCGAGACCCGCGAGGCGATCGACCGCGCGTATCGTATCTTCTTCCGCGACGGCGCCACCGTCGCCAAGGCGGTGGCGACGATCCGGCGCGAGCTGCCGGGGATCCCCGAGGCCGAGCACTTCGCGCGCTTCTGCGAGACCAGCGTGCGCGGCATCACGCGCTGAACTCTTGACAGCGCCGGGCCTTCCGCTCCGGCGAGGAGAACATCCGTGAAACCGGTGCGCTGCGGCGTCTGGGGCGTGGGGGTGTGGGGCGAGAAGCACGCGCGCGTCTACGGCGCGATCCGCGACGCCGAGCTGGTGGGCGTGCACGACCAGGACCTCGGGCGCGCGAAGGCGGCGGTGAAGCAGTACGGCGGCCGCGTGTTCGACACGCCCGAGGCGATGCTCGCCGAGTGCGAGGCGGTCTCGGTGGCGACGCCGACCGTGGCCCACCTCGAAGCCACCGAGCGCGCGCTCGCCGCCGGCTGCCACGTGCTCGTGGAGAAGCCGATGGCCGTGGACGTGGCGCAGGCCGACGCCATGATCCGCGCCGCGGAGAAGGCCGGGCGCACGCTGCAGGTGGGGCAGGTCGAGCGCTTCAACCCGGCGCTGCTCGCGGCGAGGCCGTTCCTCCACGGGCCCAAGTTCATCGAGGCCCACCGCATGGCGGCGTTCCAGCCGCGCTCGCTCGACATCGACGTCGTCGGCGACCTCATGATCCACGACATCGATGCGGTGCTGCACCTGACCGGGCACACCCCCTCGGACCTCTCCGCCGTGGGGGTGGCCGTGCTCTCCAGCACCGAGGACATCGCGAACGCGCGCCTCGAGTTCGCCGACGGCTGCGTGGCGAACCTCACCGCGAGCCGGGTCTCGGTGGAGCGCCTGCGCCGCATCCGCTTCTTCACCCGCAACTCCTACGTGAGCGTGGACCTGTTCGAGAAGGCGGGCGAGGCGTTCGTGATCAAGGACCCGGGCTCGTTCAAGCCCGGGCACGTGAACCCGCTGTCGCTGCTCGCCGGCATCCAGAGGACGAAGCTGGACGTGCCCGCGGGCGAGCCGCTGACGCTCGAGCTCACGGCGTTCGTGCGCTCGCTGCGCGGCGAGGGCGCCGGCGCCGCCTCGGCCCGCGCCGGGCGCGACGCGCTCGCGGTGGCGGTGCAGGTCCGTGAGGCGATGCGCCGGCGCGCGCAGCAGTGGGCGACGACCTGAGTCGCCCGGCGGATCGCGAGCGCCGCCTGCTCGTGGTCGCCGGGGAACCCTCGGGAGATGCGCACGCCGCGCGGCTCGTGCGGGCACTGAAGCGCACCGGCAGCTGGCGCATGCGCGGCGTGGCCGGACACCTGCTGCGCGCGGCCGGTGTCGAGCCCGTGGTGCGCCAGGAGGATCTGGCCGTGATCGGCTTCAGCGGCATCCTCGCCAAGCTGCCCGCGCTCATGCGTGCGCGCGGGAAGCTGCTCGCCGAGCTGAAGTCGTTCCGGCCCGACGTGGTGCTGCTCGTGGACTACCCCGGCTTCAACCTGCGCCTGGGGCCGCAGCTCAAGGCGCGCGGCGCGCGGGTGCTCTACTACATCGCGCCGCAGGTGTGGGCGTGGCACGCCGAGCGCGCGAAGGAGATGGCGCGCTGGGTGGACCGGCTCGCGGTGGTGTTCCCGTTCGAGGAGACGATCTTCCGCCAGGCCGGCGTGCGCACGACGTTCGTCGGCCATCCGTTGCTCGACGACCTGGCGCCGGAGGTGGACGAGGCGAAGTTCCGCTCCGAGCTGGGGGTGACGAGCGCCGCGACGCTGGTGGGGCTCCTGCCCGGGAGCCGGCGCGGCGAGCTGGAGGCTCACGCCCGCGTGCTGCTCGAGGCGGGCCGGCTGCTCCGGGCGCAGCACCCGGCGCGCGGTATCGTGCCGGTGCTGGCGCTGGCGCCGGGACTCTCGCTCGACCACGTGCCCTCGACCCTGCGCGCGACCGCGAAGGTGGTCTCCGACCGCACCCACTGCGTGCAGGCGTACTCCGCCTGCTGCGCCGTGGCCTCGGGCACGGCGACGCTGGAGACGGCGATCTTCGGCACGCCGCTCGCGATCGTCTACCGCGTCGGGCGGCTGAACCACGCCATCGCCCGCCGCGTGATCACGCTCGAGCACATCGGACTGCCGAACATCATCGCCGGCCGCGAGGTGGCGCCGGAGTTCCTGCAGGACGCGCTCGACCCCGCCCGGCTCGCGGGCGTCCTCGGCGGCTGGCTCGGGAACCCCGCGGCGCTGGAGCGACGACGCGCCGATCTCGCCATGGTGCGCGAGAAGCTCGGCGGACCCGGCGCTTCGGCACGCGCCGCGGAGCTCGTCCGGGAGCTGGCGGGCTCATGAGTGCCCGACATCCGTGGTGGCTGCCGCTCGCCGCGGCGTGCGGTTCGGCAGCGTTGCGCGTCATCGGCGCGACGTGGCGCTTCACCGTGTCGGACGCGCCGGAGTACACGGCCGCACTCGGGCGCGGGGAGCGGTTCGTGTACGTGTTCTGGCATTCGGCGCTGCTGCCGCTCGCGGTGTTCCACAAGAACGAGGGCACCGCCGTGCTCGTGAGCCGGCATCGCGACGGCGAGCTGATCACGCGCGTGGTCGAGCCCCTCGGGATCGTGACCGCACGCGGCTCGAGCACGCGCGGCGGCGAGGCGGGCGTGCGCGGCATGCTGGCGTGGGCGGGACGCGACCGGCACCTCGCGGTGACGCCCGATGGCCCGCGCGGCCCCGCGGAGCAGGTGAAGCCGGGAGCGCTCTTCCTCGCCGAGCGCACCGGGCGGAGGATGGTGCCGATCGCCATGGCGGCGCGCCCGGTGCGCGCGCTCCGTTCCTGGGACCGCTTCCGCGTGCCGTGGCCGTTCGCGCGCGTGCTGGTGTCCCATGGGGCGCCGTTCCAGGTGGCGGATTCAGGAGAGTGCGCGCGACTGGAGTTCGAGCGCGCGCTGGTGTCGTTGACGCGCGACGTGCGGGCGCGCGTGGGGGAGCGGCTGTGAACGCGCTCTGGGGCGCCTATCGCGTGCTCGCACCGGTGCTGGGCTCGATCGCGCCCGCGGCGGGCGTGTTCACCTCGCCGGCCGAGCGCGTGCTGTGGCGCGAGCGCATGGGCCGCCTCGCGCGCCCGGGCGGCTGCGACGCCTGGGTGCACGCCGCCTCGCTGGGCGAAGCGGTGGCCGCGGGACCGCTCGTCCGCGAGCTGCTCCGCCTCCAGCCCGACGCGAGGCTCCAGCTCACCGCGACCACGCGCGGCGGCCGCGAGCGGCTGCTCGAGCTCGGCCAGCCCGCCGCCCTGGCGCCGCTCGACACGCCGCAGGCGGTGCGGCGCTTCTTCCACGGCGTGCGCCCGGAGCGGCTGTTCCTGATCGAGACCGAGCTCTGGCCGCACTGGCTGCTGCACGCGCACCGCGAGCGCGTGCCCGTGGCGGTGGTGAGCGCGCGGCTCTCCGAGCGCTCGGTGCGCCACTACCGCGGGCTCGGCACCGGCCTCCGTGCCCTGGTCGAGTCGCTCGCGGGCGTGCTGTGCCAATCCGAAGAAGACCAACAGCGCTGGCTCACGATCGGTGCGCGGCCCGAGCGCACGTCCGTGGTCGGGAACCTGAAGAGCGACGGTCTGCCGACGCCCGCGGCCAGCCGCGGGCTCGAGCGCGAGCGGCTCGGGCTCGATCGCGAGCGGCCGCTGCTCGTGCTCGGGAACGTGCGTCCGGGCGAGGCGCGACCGCTCGTGCGCGCGTGGCGGACGCTGCCCGCGCCGCTGCGCGAGCGCTGGCAGGTGGTGGCGGTGCCGCGCCATCCGCGTGCGCTGTCCCAACTCGAGGACGAGGCGGCCGCCGCGGGCCACGTCAGGGGCCGTGCCGACCGGGCCGCCGCCGACGGCTGGCGCTGGGACGCGAGGCTCGGCGTGCTCTCGGACTGGTATCGCGCCGCGGACGTGGCGTTCGTGGGCGGGAGCCTCGCTCCCTATGGCGGTCACAACCCGCTCGAGCCCGCCGCCTGCGGCGCCGCGGTGGTCATGGGCGCGTACGATGCCTCGCAGCGCGAGGCGGTGCGCGCGCTGGAACGCGCCGGTGGCATCTGGCGCGTCGCCGACGCCAGCGAGCTCTCGGGCGCGCTCGAGGCCCTGCTCGGCCACGCCGAGCTGCGCGCGGTCCGTGCCGCCGCGGCCCTGCGGGTGGCCACGGCCGAGCGCGGCTCGGCGGCGCGGGCGGTGCAGCGCCTGCGGGAGCTGTCGCTGTGGCCCACGCGATGATGCGGCTCGCGGGCCGCGGCGCCGCGGCACTCGTGGGCGCGGCACTCGAGGGCCGGCGGAAGCTCTACGAGCTCGGCCTGCGCGCGCCCGAGCGCGTGGCGGCGCGCGTGATCTCGATCGGCAACCTGACCGTGGGCGGGGCGGGGAAGACCACGCTCGCGCTCCACCTCGCGGGCCGCGCGCGGGAGCGCGGCGAGCGGGTCGCCGTGGTCACGCGCCGCTACCGGCCCGGCCCCTCGGGACGTGGCGACGAGGAGCTGCTCTACGCTCAGGCGCTGGGCGAGCCGCACGTGTTCGCGGGCCGGAGCAAGCGCGAGCTGGCTCGCGCCGCGGCCGCGAGCGGTGCCAACCTGGTGCTCGTGGACGACGCGTTCTCGCACTGGGGTCTCGAGCGCGATCTCGACGTCGTGCTCCTCGACCGCACCGATCTCTGGGGCGGCGGTGAGCTGATGCCCGCGGGCCGGCTGCGCGAGCCCGTGCGCGCCATCCAGCGCGCCGGCCTGGTCGTGGTCACGCGCCTGGAGGCGGGCGAGGATCCGGAGCCGTGGCTCGCCGAGGTGCGCAAGCGCGCGCCGGCGGCCGCCGTGGCCGGGGCGCGCCATGCGGTGGCCGGCGTGCGCGGGCTCTCCGGGCGCCTGCTCGAGGCGCACGGCGCCTGCCGCGTGGTGACCGCCACGGGCAATCCCGGTGCCGTGGCCGCGAGCGCCGGCGAAGCGGGCTTCGCGCCGGTGACGTTGTCCGCGTACCGCGATCACCACTGGTTCACGCTCGCCGAGGCGCGGCGAGAGCACGGCGCCGCGGGGGGCGCGACGCTGCTGCTCACGGCCAAGGACGCGGTGCGCTGGCCCGAGGGCGCCCCGCGCGACGGCGTCGCCATCTTGGAGACGCGCTGGGAATGGGTGCGCCACGGCGAGGCCGCCGAGCGCCTGATCTGGGACCGCGACGAGTCCAAGGCCCCCGGACCCGCGGATCCTTCCACCTCGGCGCCGCGAACGTGAGCGCGCGCGCGCAGCGTCGCGCGAGCGGGCGCCT
>DATLUU010000541.1:0-3281 GCA_035577885.1 Verrucomicrobiia bacterium | reverse complement strand
GGGGCCGCCGTGGATGTACAGCACGAGCGGCAGCTTCTTCGCCGGCACACCCGGCGGGAGCGTGAGGTAGCTGACGAGCTTGAGGCCGTCGCGCGCGGGGATCGAGACCACGCGCTTGGGCGCGAGTACGGCGCCCTCGAGCTGGGGCCGGGCGGAGTAGAGCGGCGTCACCGCGCCCGTGGCGCGGTCGTAGCGGACGTAGCGAGCGGGTGCGTCGCTGCGGTGGATGGCCACGATCCAGCGCCGGTTGGTGGAGTCCCTGCTCACGATCGTGGGGAATCCTGGCGCGGCCTTCGCGAGCTTCCCGAAGTCGGCCGCGAGGTCCTGATCGAGGCACTTCCACTCCGGCTCGCCCGGATCGAACTCCACCGCGGCGACGCGGCGTTTCACGGGGTCGAGGATCTCGCCCGCCACGTCCGACGCCGGGTGCGACGCGAGCACCTCCAGCTCCTTGCCGGTGTCGCCGTCCACGCGCACCAGCCGGCCGTAGTTCCCGCCCAGCGCCGAGTGGATGACCAGGCTCTTGTTGTCGGGGCCGAAGCAGGCGACGAGCGAGCCACCCACGACCTGGCCGTCGAACAACGCCTGCTCGAACGGCATCGTCACCAGGTCGCGCCACGGCTGGTCCGCGGCATCGCGCACGCGGATGACGGTGTTGCAGGTCGCGGGGTCGAATGCGGTCGCGGCGCGGATCACGAACTCCCAGTCGGGGGTCCACGTCAGCACGTCGCCGGGGTTCTTCGCCTCGAGCGTCACCGCGCCGGTCTCGAGGTCGATGCGGTGCATGTCGAAGAAGCGCCGGTCGCGGAGGTTCAATGCCACGAGCACGACCCCCGGATGCTCGCCGCTCACGAGCACGTTCTGCGCGCGCACACCCCGGAACGGCGTCAGGTCGCGGATCGTGCCGGTCTCGAGGTCGGCGGAGAACAGGTGGTTGTTCTCGTCACCGTCGCCATCCTGGAGGTAGAGCAGGTGCCGCGAGTCCGCCGCCCAGCGGTAGAAGTAGATCGGCCGGTGCGACTCGTGCGTCGCCGGCTTCGCGGAATCGCCCGCCACGGTCTGCACCCACACGTTCTGCACGCCCTGAGCGTCGGGTGCGAGCCACGAGATGCGGGTGCCGTCGGGGGACATCTGCGGCAGGTCGCGCGGAGAGTTGCCGAACAGCACCGCGCGCGGGATGAGCGGCGGGGCCTGGCTGGCCGGGGCGGCGACGGCGGATCCCGCCACGGTCGCGAACAGCGCGAATGCGAGTCGGACGGCCGGGGCGACGTGCGAGCGGGGCATGGGGTCCTCCGGATCCTCGAAGAGCGGTTCGGCGCCGCGGGTCCGGCAGCACGGGCCACGGCGCCGAGCACCATACGCGTCGAGGCACCCTCGTTTCCATCCCCAGCCTGGCGGCCGAAAACGAGACGGCCACCTCGCGAGAGGTGGCCGTCCCGAACGACAGGATGCGTTGCGACTAGCGGTACAGCGACTTCACCTTGCCCCAGGTCGACGACGTCGTCTTGGTGGCGCAGTTGATCACGCCGGGGATGATGCCGTTGTTGTAGTCGTCGAGCGTGTTCGTGAGGCCGCTCGTCGTGGCCGGCGCGAGGAAGCCGCCGCCGACCGGCGGGACCACCAGGCCACCGATCAGCGCGTCGGCCGCCGCGACCGTGGCCGCGATGTTCGTCGGGTTCGAGCCGTTGCAGATGTTGAGCTTGGTGGTGATGAGCTGGTGAGCGAGCGAGATCAGGCCGTTGCCGGCCACGGGCGCGAAGTAGATCGAGAGCAGCTCCGCCTTGGTGTACGCCACGGTGCCGAGCGTCATCGGCAGGCAGCCCACCGGCCAGTTGTCCGGGTGGTTCTGCCAGAAGCCCTGCGTGCACTCGGGGTTCGTCGTCGAGGCGAAGACCTCGAGCGACGGCGAGCTGCCGGAGCCCGGCGTGCCCGCATCCTCGGCCCACACGCGGAACACGTAGTCGCCGGGCGTCAGCGCCTGGAGGTAGTCCGGACTGTAGACACCGGACTCGTCGGCGAGGTCGCCCATCTGGATCTGGATGACGCCGTCCGCGCCGAGCTTGAACGTGGCGCTGCGCACGTCCGGGTTGAGCGTCGGGGTGCCGGTGAAATCGCACACCGCCGCGTTGGGATCGTACTCGTTGGCGGGCCAGCCGTACTCCTGGAAGTCCGCCTTCTTCATCCACTGGATGACGAAGCCGTTCGGGGCGCCGGTCGCGCCGGCCTGCACGTCCATGTCGATACGGAAGAAGCCGGCACGGTTGACCCTGAGAGTGGGCGTGTCGAGCGCCTGCGCGAACGCGGAGCCAGCGAACGCGAGGAGCAGCAACGAGCCAGCCAGGATACCCACGGCGGTGCGCCGGGGCGTACGCGTGTCGAAACGATTCATGGAGGGATCCTTTCGGCGGCAGCAAGGGAACTGGCCGGGAGGATCGCGCGTGCCCTGCGCGTTCTCCCCGACGGGGCTCAGCAAATGACTGTCCAGAGCTACGTGGCCGAGATGTCTGGGGGAAGTCATCACGAGCCCAGGGGCGCGGACCACACCCCTGTTCCGGCCTTTACACACGCCGGGATGCCGCGCTCATGCTAACCCGAGCGCGCGGGCGGTGACAACGTCTAATCACTGGCTCGCTCATCTCGCGGCATCGCTGGGGACAGGGCGGCGAGTCAGAACGCCTGAATTTGTCGCGTACCGGCGTCGTCGCATCCACCCGAACGGATTGCCAGATATCGCTGGTCCGCAAGCCACCACGCGCCTAGCATCGGAGTTCACCTGTTCGTGACGAGGTTTGCTTGGCCGTGTGCTCGTTGATCGGACACCTGGGTGTGCTCACGCTGCTGGCGCGGGGTGGAGCCGCGCCGGACAGCGCGTCTGCCGAATCGCTCGCGTTCCGCGCCACGGTGTTTGCCGGCGCCGCCCTCGTGCCGGCTCCGGTCGCGTTCAGCGTCGATGATCGCGGAGTGGTTTACACCGCGGACTCGTTTCGGTCTGCCGGGCGGGGCCACTTCGACGTCCGGGCGTGGCGCGGGATCCTTCCCGACGATTGGCGGCTCACTTCCGTGTCGGAACGCCGAGCGGCCACGGAGCGCTGGGTGCGGGCCGGCCTCCTCGACCGGCCAGGCGAGCCGATGACGCTCCAGGGGCTGTCGCGATTCAGCGAGCAGGTGCGCCGGCTCACGGACCGCGACGGCGACGGCGTGGCCGACGACGTCCAGGTGTTCGCCGCGGGCATGAACGAGCTCGAGCGCGGCGCCCTGGCGGGCGTGCTGGCCTGGGGACG
>DATLUU010000540.1:0-8127 GCA_035577885.1 Verrucomicrobiia bacterium | reverse complement strand
AGCACGGCAAGGAACGGGTTCACAGGGTGCGAGCCCTCGTGTCGTGCGACGCCCGGTGCGTGACCACCATCTCAACGGAGCGGCGCCGCCGGGTCAAGGACCGGCCGGGGGCCACGGGGGCATAATGACCGCGGGAACATTCGTACACCCCGTTCGTCATTACCGTTGGAAAGGAGCAACCCCTGGCCGACGCCGGCGAGCGCCAGCTCATCGACGCCCTGCGCAGGAAGGACATGGCGGCGCTGGAGCAGCTCCTCGAGCGCTTCGGCGGTGCCATGGCCACCCTGGCGCGGAGCATGCTGCGCGACGCGACCGAGGCACAGGACGTGGTCGAGGAGTGCTTGATGCGCGCGCACGAGGCCGGACCGGGGTTCCGGGGCGAGCGCGGCGTGCGCACCTGGGTGCTGCGGATCACCGCGAACCTGTGCCGCGACCGACTTCGCCGGCGGCGCTTCACCGCGGGCTCGCTGGACGGACCGACGCCGATCGAGGATCCGGGGCTGCGGTTCGAGCCGGTGGGCGAGTGGGACGAACGCATGGACCGGCAGGCGATGGCGGAGCGGCTGGACGCCGCGATCGCGCGACTGCCGGAGGAGCAACGCGAGGTCACGGTGATGCGGCACCGGCTGGGACTCTCGCACGAGGAGATGTGCGCAACGCTGGGAGTGCCGCTCGGGACGGTGAAGTCGAGGCTCGCGCGGGCGCTCACGACGCTCCGCCAGGAGCTCGCGGACTGGGATCGGTGAGGAAGCGGACGATGAACGAGCACCACGAGCCTCCGGACGACGAGCCGCGCTGGTTGAGGCTCGCCGCCGATCTCAAGGCCGAACCGGCGCCCGGAACGCTGGCGCGCGTGCGCGAGCGGCTTGCGGCGCGTGAACGCGAGCCCGCGTGGGTGCGCTGGCTCGGGCGCCCGGCCGCCCTGGCGACCTCGGTGGCGCTGCTCGTGGTGTGCGCGTGGGCGGGCGACGCGTGGATCACCTCCGCAGTGAGCGCGCGGCCGGACGGCGCCACGCTCGTGAGCGCGTTGCTCGACGAGGACGGCAGCTTCGGGCTGGGGACGCAGGCGGACGAGCCGGCGAGCCTCTCGGGCGCCGACAGCGGGACCGTGTCGCGATGACGCGCACGACCGTGATCGTCGCCGTGATCTCGGCGCTCTGCCTCGGCAGCGCGCTCGGGTTCGCGGGCGGCGTGCTGTTCTCGCACCACGTCATGGCGGAGGACCCAGCTGCGCTGGGTGCCCCGCGCATGGGTGGTCGCGGATTCCGCGGCGGGATGGAGCGGCGTGGCCCGCCGGGCGAACCCTCGCCGCGATTCATCGTCCCGCACCTCCAGCGCATGCTGGACCTGACGCCCGATCAGGCGGAGGCGATCCGCACCGAAGTGGAATCCACGCGTGCGGACTTCGCCGAGGTCCGCGACAGCCTGCACGCGCGCATCGAACGTCACCTCACCCCCGCGCAGCGCGATCGCTGGCGGCAGATGGTGAAGGAAGGACCCCCAGGAGAACCCCGCGGACGCGATCCCCGGCGTCCGCACCGGGCCGAGCCCGGAATGGAAGGAGAAGAGTCCAGATGAACCGGAACGTGAAATGGATCTGGGCGGCAGCCCTGCTGCTGTCGCCGCTCGCCGCCTCGGCGCAGTCGCCGAAGACGGATCCCGGAGCGGCCCCGCCGGCCGTGGCCCCCGCGGCCCCGGCGGACGATGACGACGGGATGTGGTTGGCCGACCTGTTCGGAGCGGGCGATGCGCTCGAGTCGGCGTTCGATACGCCCGACCCGGCACCGGTCGCCTTGGGTGAGATCGGCGATGCGCCCGACGCGCCCGGTGCGCCCGGGCCGATGGCGTTCGACGACGACGGCGGTCCCGGCGAGGGGCATGGCCCGCATGCGCACAGGGGTGGTCCCGGCCATCGCGGCATGATGCGTCGTAACGCCGTGGCGCGCTTCGCCGCACTCGACCTCACCGATGCACAGCGTGAGAAGCTGCGCGACCTCCACGAGGCGGCGGCGCGGAAGAGCGTTCAGCGCCGCGCCGACATGCAGCTCGCACGCATGGACCTGCGCAAGCTGATGCGTGCGGAGTCGCCGAGCGCCTCGTCCGTGAACGCGCAGATCGACAAGATCTCGCGGCTCCAGGCCGACGGCATGAAGGCCCACTTCGACACGTTCATGCAGGCGCGCGCCGTGCTCACGCCCGAGCAGCTGAAGAAGCTCCGCAGCGGGCCGGCCGAGATGTGGACGCCCCACGAGGGGAAGAACAAGGACTGAGGCCCACCGGATCCTCCCGGGGAGGCAGTCGATCCCCGCCCGCGCGGCGGCCATCGCAAGGTGGCCGCCGCGGTCTCTTGCTGGCGCTTCGCGTGCGGGATGCGTCGCGGCGCGATGCGGAACGCTGCCGGGGCTCGCTCGATCCTCGTCAGCCGGCATTGCGCGATCGCGTGCGAGCCCCCCGGCCCGCAACGAGTCTGGGCGCTCCGGCTCAGCCGCCCCGTGGCGTCGTTCAGCTCGCATCGCTCGCCTGGGCGCGGTCGCCCAGCCCCTGTTGTGGCGTGGAACTTCCAAGAGCCCGGGTGGGCTTCACGCTTCGTCGGCGTGCGGTCCGGCGCGGCGGCCGACCGCCGCGGCAGGCAGGGTGGCCCCGACGCGCAACATCGCGGCCCGGCCCGAGTCTCGAGCGGTGGAGGTGCGGTATGAGACGGGTTCTGATCGCGATCGCCGTGTGCGCGCTGATCGCCACCCGGGCGCAGGACGCGTTCGCCCAGTGCAGCATCACGATGCTCGACGTCGGCGGCGCGACCATGCTCTGCGCCGGCAACGGTGACGCCTGGCAATGGACCGGGCCCGGTGGTTTCTCCGGGACCGACATGTGCGTGACCGTGACGGTCCAAGGCACCTACACGCTGCGGGTGTTCGATGCCGCCAGCGGCACCTGGGGCGACCCCTGCAGCCAGTTGGTCGGCGATCCCCCGACCGGGCCCTCGTGCTCCATCGACGGCGTCGACAGCGTGTGCGCCGGAAGCAGTGCGCACTGGTGCGCGCCCGTGGGCAACTACCAGTATGCCTGGTCCGGTCCCAGCGGCTTCGGCGCCACCAGCCAGTGCGTCGACGTGAGCGCCGCGGGCACCTACTCGCTCCGACTCACCGACATGTCGAACGGCGCCACCGGCGACGCGTGCACGCTGACGCTGCGCGTGGTCGACTGCTCGGCGCCGCACACGACCGACGTCTGCCCGCGCACCGCGCGCTGGTGGACCTGGGGCTGCTCGGACCACAACGCACCCCTTTCGTCCGACGCGTTCGCGCGCGTCGCCGCGGGTGTGGACCAGCGCTCGGCGCTCTGGGACTACAACGGCTCCGCGAGCGGTCTCTGCGACCTGCTCGAACGCAGGCATCACGGCGGGGAGATGTCCTCGACCCGGCGCCAGTACGCGGCCGTGCTCGCCAACCTCACCGCCGCGGCGCTTGGGATCGTCGATGACAACGGGCAGACGATCGGTATCGATCCCAACCACGGTCTCGACGGCATGCGCGGCTACGCCCCCGGCATGACCGTGGGCCAGTGGGCGGCCGCCACCGAGCAGGCGCTGCTGAGCCTGAGCGCGAGCAATGGCCACGAGCGCAGGAGCAAAGACGCGCTCGAGCGCATCCGCAAGGAGGCGCGCAAGATCAACGCCGGCGCGCGCTCCGGCGCCTGCTTCGGCCAGTCGGGCAGCATGGCCGACGACGATGACGATGACCTGAGCGGCGAGCCGGACGCGCCCACCGCCGGCTTCACCGCCGGTGGCTCGACCGGGAGCAGCGGCCCGTTCTCGGGCCCGACGCGGATGCGCTGGACGCTCGATCGCGCGAGCCAGGTCGAGCTCGCGATCGTGGACGTGAGCGGACGTCGCGTGCGCCACCTCGTGAGCGGCATGTTCGCCGCCGGCGCGCAGGAGTTCACGTGGGACGGCCGCGACGACGACGGCCGCGCGGTCCGCGCCGGCGCCTACTTCGTCGCCGGCACCATCGGCGGCCAGCGCACGAGCCAGCGCTTGTTCCTGCTTCACTGACGCCCGCCAAACGGGCGCCACACGCGGCCGCTCCGATGAGTCACGCGGAGCGGCCGCGGTCATTTGGATCGTGAGCTGAAGATCGTTGCCGCGTTCGGGCGGCCGAGTCCCTGAGGGGCTTGGCCGCCCTTTCAGTTGGCCACATGAGCCGGTGGCGGTGCTCGTTGCGGATCCTCCGCGTCCGTATCCGGCCCGCGGTGCGGCTCGCAATCGCACGCCGCGCATCCTGCGCACGGTACGCCTGCGCGCGCGGGCTGATGCGACTGCCGGCGCATTGCAGAAGCACTCGGAAACGCTGTTTCGCGCCCCGTTTCGGGCGACGTCACCCGGATCCAGCGCGGTTCCGGGCAGGATGGCCGCACCACGGGGTGCGACCCGGCGCTGGCCCGATTCTTCCATGGTTCTCGGGTGTCCCTATCGTGGGGAGAGGGACCCGTCGGAAGTGATGCAGGGTCACTTCCGGCATCTGGGCCGGAAGCGCGTTGCATGCGCGCCGGCCACCCGGGGAACGAGAGAGCCTCGGGGGATGTGCCAGGCCAGCGGCCACTCCGCTCACGCGTGAGTGGCCGCGCCATTTTCGGGCCGGGGCGCGCTTGACCCCCCTCGTCGCGCGCCCGTAACCTGCGCGAGCGAACGTTCGCAGTACCCGGCGGTCACCTGAACCCGCGCCTTGGCGCGGGCCCTGCCGGTCCCGGGGACGACGGGTCCCCCCAAGCGCCTCCAGGGCGCACCCCACGATGACCTTCTCGTTCCAGCTGCAAGCGGAGGACGCTGCCACCGGCGCGCGCGCCGGGCGCTTCGGCACGCCCCACGGCGAGGTGCTGACCCCGGCGTTCATGCCCGTCGGCACGCAGGGCACGGTGAAGTCCCTGAGCCCGGAAGAGCTCGCGGCCGCCGGCTGCGACATCCTGCTCTGCAACACCTACCACCTCATGCTCCGCCCGGGCGCCGGAACGGTGCGCAGGCTCGGCGGCCTGCACCGCTTCATGGGCTGGCCGGGGACGATCCTCACCGACAGCGGCGGCTTCCAGGTGATGAGCCTGAACGAGCTGAACCGCGTGCGCGAGGAGGGCGTGGAGTTCCGCTCGCACCTGGACGGCTCGCGGCACATGCTCTCGCCCGAGGAGGCGATCCGGGTGCAGGACGACCTCGGCACCGACATCGCCATGTCGTTCGATCACCTGGTGCGCCTGCCGGCTCCCCCCGACGAGGTGCGCGAGGCGGTGGATCGCACGGTGCGCTGGGCCCGCCGCGGCCTCGAGGAGCGCGCGCGGCTGCGTGATCAGGGCCGCGGCGGCATGGCGCTCTTCGGCATCAACCAGGGCGGCACGACGGCCGCCGAGCGCGCGCGCTGCTTCGCCGGGCTCGCGGAGCTGCCGTTCGACGGCTTCGCGCTCGGCGGGCTGTGGGTGGGCGAGGGCCGCACGCTCGGCCTGGAGATGATCGAGCGCGACTGCGCCGAGTTCCCGCGCGACAGGCCGCGCTACCTCATGGGCGTCGGCCATCCCGTGGACGTGGTCGAGGCGATCGCCCGCGGCGTGGACATGATGGACTGCGTGCTGCCGACCCGGAACGCGCGCCGCGGCACGGTGTTCATCGGTACCGGTCGGCTCGTGGTGCGGAACGCCGCCTACGCGCACGACGAGCGCCCGCTCGATCCCGAGTGCGACTGCGCCACGTGCCGGAAATACACGCGTGCCTACCTCCGCCACCTGTTCATCTCCGGCGAGCTGCTGGGCATGCGGCTCGCCTCGGTGCACGCGGTGCACCACATGATCTCGCTCGTCCGCCGCGCGCGGGCGGCGGTGCTGGAGGGACGCTTCGCGGCGTTCCGTTCGGGTTTCCTCGACAAGTTCGCGAGCCGGGAGACGCTCGCGGCGGCGGCGTCGTGACGCCGGCGTCCCCTCAATGAAAGGAAGCGGCATGTTCGTGATGGCGTTCCTGGCACAGGTTGCGGCGCCCGCGGCGGACAACTCGCCGATGGCGCGGTTCTTCGGCGGCGGCATGAGCTTCCCGGTGATGATGGCGCTCATGTTCGCGATCCTCTACTTCGTGGTCATCCGCCCGCAGAACGCGGAGCGGAAGAAGCTGCAGCAGCGGATCGACGGGTTGAAGAAGGGCGACAAGGTGCTGACCACGAGCGGCATGTTCGCGACCGTGGTGAGCATCGAGGCCGATCGCGCGGTGCTGCGCATCTCCGACGAGACCAAGGTGGAGTTCGCGAAGAGTGCCATCGCGCAGGTGCTGACGCCGGAGCCCAAGGGGTGAGCGTTCGTCCGGTCCGGATCTACGGCGATCCCGTGCTGCGCCTGAGGACGCGCGAAGTGCGCGACTTCGACGACACGCTGCGCGCGCTGGTCGCCGACCTCTACGAGACCATGGCGGCGTACAGCGGCGTGGGTCTGGCCGCGAACCAGGTCGGCGTCGCCCAGCGCGTGTTCGTGGTCGACGTGCCGAAGGAAGACGGCACGCACGATCGCTTCGCGGTGGTGAATCCGGTGCTGGACCAGAGGAAGGGCAAGGACACGGCCGAGGAAGGCTGCCTGTCGATGCCGGGCATCCTCGAGCACGTGCAACGCGCCACGAGCGTCCGCCTGCGCGGGCTCGACGAGCACGGCCGGCCGCTGGAGCGCGTGGTGACGGGCTACCTGGCGCGCGCGATCCAGCACGAGACCGACCACCTGGACGGCGTGCTCTTCACCGACCGGCTCTCGCTCCTCAAGCGCCAGTTCCTGAAGCGCGACCTGGACGCGCTGGCGCGCGGCGAGCTGCCCGCCGGCTACCACCCGGGTGCGCGCGAGGGGGGCATTTGAGTGGGGGGCAGGTGAAGCAGGCGAAGGCGCGCGTGGTGTTCATGGGCAGCCCGGAGTTCGCGGTGCCGGCGTTGCGCGCGGTGGCGGCGTGCTGCGACGTGGTGCGCGTCGTGACACAGCCCGACCGGCCGAGCGGCCGGGGGCTCGAGGTGCACGAGTCCGCCGTGGCGCGCGCGGCGAACGAGCTCGGGCTGCCCGTCAGCCGCCCGCAGAGCATGAAGGATCGCTCGGTCATCGCCGAGCTGCGCGAGGCGGATGCGAGCGTGTTCGCGGTGGTGGCGTTCGGGGCCATCCTCACGCCGGAAGTGCTGGCGCTGCCGCGCGCCGGCTGCGTCAACCTGCACGGCTCGCTGCTGCCCGAGTATCGCGGCGCGTCGCCCGTGCAGCGCGCGCTGTGGGACGGGCGCACCGAGACCGGCGTCTGCACGCTGTTCATGGACGAGGGCATCGACACCGGTGACGTGATCGGCTGCCGGCGCGAGGCGATCCGCGACGACGACGACGCGGCCTCGCTGGCCACCCGGCTCGCGGACCTCGGCGCCCCGCTCCTCGCCGAGAGCGTGGTGCAGGCCGCCGCGGGCCGGGCGCCGCGCGCGCCCCAGGACCGCGCCGCGGGCAGCTACGCGGGCAAGCTCCGCAAGGAGCACGGCATCGTGGACTGGTCGCTGCCCGCGCGCGTCGTGTGGTCGCACGCGCGCGCCGTGACGCCGTGGCCGGGAGCGGCGACGACGTTCCGCGGCAAGCGCGTGATCCTCACGCGCACGCGGCCCGACGTCGCGACCATGGGCGGCGCGCCGGGCTCGCTGCTCGGGAGCGAAGACGATGGCATCCGCGTGGCCTGCGCGGAAGGCGCGCTGCGCGTGTTGAGACTCAAGCCGGAAGGGCGCGCGGAACTCGACGCCGCCGAGTGGGCGCGGGGTGCGCGGCCGCAGCCGGGAGAACGCTTCGAGACGCTGAAGGAGCAGACGACGTGAACGAGAGCAGACGATCTTCATCAGGCGCACGGCGGGGCACGGCGAGTGCGCGTCCGAGGCGCGAGGGCGGGACACGGTCGCGTCGCGACAACGATGCGCGTCCCGGGCGCGGCACCGATGCTCGACCGCGTCGTGACGGCGAGACGCGGTCGCGTCGCGAGGGCTATACGCCGCGAGGGCGTGCGGGCGCGCCGCGCGAGGGCTACGCGCCGCGGGGGCGCGCGGGCGCTCCGCGGGATGGCTATGCACCGCGGGGGCGTACGGGCGCTGCGCGCGAGGGCTACGCGCC
>DATLUU010000539.1:0-3251 GCA_035577885.1 Verrucomicrobiia bacterium | reverse complement strand
CTTGGGTGCCAGTTTCTTGAGCGCGGGCGACGGCTTGATGCGTCCCGGAGTGTTGTGCGTGAACGCCACCTCTTCGTATCCAAGTGGCGAGTCCTTCCGCAGCGGCCAGCCCACCCAGTCCTCGGGCAACAGAATGCGCGTGAGGTCCGGGTGCCCGGTGAACGTGATGCCGTAGAAGTCGTACGCCTCGCGCTCGTGCCAGTTCGCCGTCGGCCACACGCCGGTCACGGTGGGCACGCGCGGGTTCTCCTCGGGCACGCGAACTTTCAGCGTGAAGCGCGCGGCGTGCGGGATCGAGAGCAGGCTGTACACGCACTCGAAGCGCGGCACGCGCGGCAGGTAGTCGGCGCCGCCCATCCACGACAGCATCGTGAACGAGCACTCGCGCTCGTCGCGCAGGTACGTGCACACGTCGACGAGCGCGTCCGCGGGCAGATACAAGGTGAAGTCGCGAACCGCCTCGCCCCGCTGGCGCTCGAACGCCACGTCGGGGAATCGCTCGCGCAGCTTCTCCTCGATGCGCTCGGGGGTGAGGGGCATCAGGCCGCTCCCGGCCCGGCCTGCGGCCGCGTGACCCGCTTCTTCTTCCGCGGGATCGGCCCGAGCTCGATCTTCGAGGACAGGATCTTCTCCTGGAGCTTCATGATGCCGTGGATCAGGCCCTCGGGACGCGGCGGGCAGCCCGGCACGTAGACGTCCACGGGCACGATCTTGTCCACGCCCTGGAGGATCGCGTAGTTGTTGAACACGCCGCCGCACGAGCTGCACGCGCCCATGGCGATCACCCACTTGGGGTCCGGCATCTGGTCGTAGAGCTGGCGCAGCACCGGCGCCATCTTGATGCTCACCCGACCGGCCACGATCATGAGGTCGGCCTGGCGCGGGCTGCCGCGGAACACCTCGGCGCCGAAGCGGGACACGTCGAAGCGCGGCCCGGCGATCGCCATCATCTCGATGGCGCAACAGGCGAGGCCGAAGCCGAGCGGCCAGATCGCGTTCGCGCGCGCCCAGTTCACCACGCTCTCGATCGTGGTGAAGAGGATGCCCTTCTCCAGCTCCTCGCGGAACCGGTCCTCGTCCGACAGCGGGCCGGTGGGCACGATGAGGTCGTTGGTGGGAGGCGCCGGTCGCGCCTGCGCCAGCGTCCGGAACGGGGTCGGCTGAGGAGCCTTCGGATCGGTCATTCCCACTCCAGCGCGCGCTTCTTGAGGAGGTAGAGGTAGCCGGCGAGCAGGATGACGATGAACAGCACCATCTCGATCAGGCCGTAGAGCCCGAGCTGGCGGAACGCCACCGCCCACGGGTAGAGGAACACGGCCTCGATGTCGAAGAGGATGAACAGCACCGCGACCATGTAGAACTTGACGTTGAAGCGGCCGCGCGCGTCGCCCACGGGGTCCACGCCGCACTCGTAGGCGCTCATCTTCTCCGGGGTCTTGCGCTGCGGCACGACCAGCGAGGAGGCGGCGATCGTGATGGCGCCGAACCCTAAGCCCACCGCGACGAACAGCAGAACCGGGAGATACTCGAGCATGCCTAGCGCCGACCTCAGAACCGGGGTGGGACCGCGACCAGAGCCTCGAACACCTCAAGCTAAGCGCGACGCTGATGACCGTCAAGCCGCTGCGGCGCTTGGCTCAATGCAACTTCTTGATCGCTTCCGTGAGCGCCGGGACGACCTCGAACAGGTCGCCCACGACGCCGTAATCCGCGACCTTGAAGATGGGCGCGTCGGGATCCTTGTTGATGGCGACGATGCATCGCGACGACGACATCCCGGCGAGGTGCTGGACGGCCCCGGAGATGCCCACCGCGACATAGAGCTTCGGCGACACGGTCTTGCCGGTCTGTCCCACCTGGTCACCGTGCGGCCGCCATCCCGCGTCCACCACGGCGCGCGACGCGCCCACGGTGGCACCGAGGACCTCGGCGAGCTGCTCGACGAGCGCGAAGTTCTCGGGGCCCTTGAGGCCGCGGCCGCCGGAGACGATGATCTCCGACTCGGTGAGGTCGGGCTTGCCGCCGCTCGCTCCCGTGGTGCCCGTGACCACCGCGCGCGGCTTCGAGGCATCCCAATCGAAAGCCAGTGCTTCGACGCTGGCCGCCTTCCCCGCCTCGGGTGCGGCGGGCGCGAACACCTTCGGCCGCAGCGTCACCATCGCCGGCGCCATGGGGAACGCCACGCGCTCGAACGCCTTCCCCGCCATGACCGGCCGGCGGGCGATGAGCTTGCCGCCACCGGCCTCGAGCGTGGTGCAGTCGGCGGCGAGCCCGACGCCGAGCTTCGCCGCGACGCGGGGTGCCAGGTCCTTGCCGATCGACGACGCGCCGAAGAGCACGAGCTTCGGCGACGTGGCCTTCACCGCCGCGGCCACCGCCGCCGCGTAGCCCGCGCCGTCATAGCGCGCGAATGCCTCGTGCGTGGCGGCGAGCACTTTCTCGGCGCCTGCCTCGCCGAGGCTCGCGAGGCCGTCGGCGGACGCACCGCAGAACACCGCCGTCACCGGCCCGCCGAGCGACGAGGCGAGGCGCTTCGCTTCGCCGAGCGCTTCGCGCGCAACCGAACGCACCTTCCCGTCGCGCTGCTCGATGAAGACGAGGATGCTCACAGGACTTTCGCCTCCTCGCGAAGCACTCGGACCAATTCCGGTATGGCCCCCGCGCCCTCGCCCACGATGCGGCCCGACTTGCGCGCCGGCGGCAGCTCGAACGCCACGCGCTCCAGGTGCGCGGGCCCGAGGTCCACGACGCGCTCCTCGAGCGGCTTCTTCTTCGCCGCCATGATGCCCTTGAGCGACGCGTAGCGCGGATCGTTGAGCCCCTTGTCGGTGGTGAACACCGCGGGCAGCGGCACCTCCACCACCTCGCGACCGCCCTCGATCTCACGCTCGACTTTCGCCGTCTGGCCCGAGAGCTCGAACTTCGCCACCACGCTCACGCACGGGCGGTCGAGCAGCGTCGCGAGCATCGGCCCCACCTGCGCGCCGTCGTCGTCCACCGCCTGCTTGCCGAGCCAGACGATCCCCGGCTCGAGCGGCCTGATCGCCTCCGCGAGCGCCTTCGCCACGGCGAGGGCGTCCGGGACAGGCGTGTCACATCGAAGGTGTATGGCGCGATCGGCGCCGGTGGCGAGCGCGGTGCGCAGCGTCGTCTGCACGCCGGCGCCGCCGAGCGACGAGGCGAGGCGCTTCGCTTCGCCGAGCGCTTCGCGCGCAACCGAACGCACCTTCCCGTCGCGCTGCTCGATGAAG
>DATLUU010000538.1:0-13374 GCA_035577885.1 Verrucomicrobiia bacterium | reverse complement strand
ACGGCGCGGCGGGCGTGGCAGGCCGTGGAATCGTCCGGGCGCGAGAGCGAATGGGCTCCGAAGTTCGCCCAGGCCGTGCGCGACGTGCCCGCCGACCGCTTCGGTCCCGACCTGCTGCTCGCGCTCGTCCGCTCGCTCCAGCGCACCGGGCACCCGGCCGAGGCGAGGGCGCTGCTCGCCGCGAACCCGACGCTCGAGCAGCGCATGCCCGAGCTGTCGCTCGAGCGCGCCATGTCGCTCGCTCGCGAGGGCCCGCCCGCGCGCGCGCTGCCGCTGCTCGACTCGCTCACCAGGATCTGGCCGGCGGCGAGGTTCATGCTCGCCGAGGTGCAGTTCTTCTCCGGCGAGCTCGACTCGGCGCACGCCAACTACGACCGCGTCGCCGCGGAGCCCGCGGACGCGAACGCCGCCGACGCGCTCGAGCGCCTCTATCTCCTGGAGGAGGTGCCGAACTCGCCGGTGCGCCCGGTGCTGGGGCAGATCGAGTACGAGCGCTGGCGGGGCGGGAAGGCGAAGGCGCTCGCGCTCGCGGACACGCTGTGGCGGGCGGAGGCGCCGCACGGGGAGTACGCCGCGCGCGCCGGGCTCACGCTCGCCGCGCTCAAGCTCGAGGCCGGCGACGCCAAGGGCGCGCTGGCGCCGCTGCTCGTGATCTGCGACTCGCTCGCCGACGACCGGCTGGCGCCGCTCGCGCGGCAGCGGGCCGGCGAGGCGTACATGGCGCTCGGCGACCCGAAGCGCGCCCTCGACCAGTACGAGGAATGTCTCGCGCGCTATCCGCGGGCGTGGAACTCGGCCGAGGTGCGACGCCGGGTGGAACGGCTGAGAAGGGAGCGGCTGTGATGAACCGATGGCGCGCGGCCTGGCTCGCGCTCGCGCTGCTGCTGGCGCCCGTGCTCGCGCAGGCCAAGCTGCTGGTACCCATGGACGACGCCCAGGCCAATCACCTCAAGGCCTACGGGCTCACGTTCTGGGTGCTGCAGAAGGGCCTCAAGTGCGAGTGGCTCCTGAACTACAGGGGCGGTTCCTTCCTGCTGCCCGAAGACGCCTCGGTCGAGCGCGAGGCGAACATCCGCGGCGTCACCACGAAGCCCATCTCCGGCTCCGACGAGGCGCAGATCCGCGCCACCATCGCCGACGAGAACATGGAATCGGTGATGCTGGAGAAGGCGCCCAAGGTGGCGGTGTACATCCCCGCCAACACCCCGCCGTGGGACGACGCGGTGACGCTGGCGCTCGAGTACGCGCAGATCCCGTATGCCAAGGTGTGGGACGAGGAGGTGCTGCGCGGCGACCTGAAGAACTACGACTGGCTCCACCTCCACCACGAGGACTTCACCGGCCAGCACGGCAAGTTCTGGGCGCAGTACCACCAGTTCCCGTGGTACCAGGAGGAGGAGCGCGTCCAGAAGGCGATGGCGACGAAGCTCGGTTTCGCCAAGGTGTCGCAGCTCAAGGCCGCCGTGGCGGTGACGATCAAGGACTACGTCGCGCGCGGCGGGTTCATGTTCGGCATGTGCTCGGCCACCGACACCTATGACATCGCGCTCGCGGCGCAGGGCATCGACATCTGCGACGTCATCTACGACGGCGACCCGCCGGACTACACCGCGCAGGGCAAGCTCGACTTCTCGCGCACGATGGCGTTCAAGAACTTCAAGCTCGAGATGGACCCGATCCTCTACAAGTTCTCGGACATCGACGTCACCCAGGAGGCGGCGCAGCGCGGGCCGAACCAGCTGTTCACGCTGTTCGACTTCAGCGCCAAGAACGACCCCGTGCCGACCATGCTGGTGCAGGACCACGTCAACGGCGTGCCGGAGTTCCTGGGGCAGAGCACCGGGTTCAGGCGTTCGAAGCTCAAGTCCGGCGTGATCGTGCTCGGCGAGGTGGAGGGCACGGACGAGGTGAAGTACCTGCACGGCCAGTTCGGCCAGGGCACGTTCACGTTCCTCGGCGGCCACGACCCCGAGGACTACCAGCACATGGTCGGGGACCCGGCGACCAAGCTGGACGAGTTCCCGCACTCACCCGGCTACCGGCTGATCTTGAACAACGTGCTGTTCCCGGCCGCGGAGAAGAAGAAGCAGCGGACATAGCGGGCCGCGAACGGGTGCCACCGAGCCCCGTTCCCCATACACTGGCGGGATGATCCGCACCTCACGCCTCCTCCTCCGTCGTCTCGCCCCCGCCGACGCCTCCGCCGTGCAGCGGCTGGCCGGCGAGCGTGCGATCGCGGAGAACACGCTCCACATCCCGCATCCCTATCCCGAGGGCGCCGCGGCCGCGTGGATCGAGCGGCAGGCGGAGCAGTGCGATGCCGGCAAGGCCCTCATCCTGGCGATGGTGGCGGACGGCGAGCTCGTGGGGGCGATCGGTATCCACGACTGGAACGATCACGACCGCGCGGAGCTCGGCTACTGGGTCGGAGTGCCGTACTGGGGGCGCGGGTACGCGACCGAGGCCGGCCTCGCCCTGCTCGCGCACAGCTTCGGCGTGCTGCGGCTGAACCGCGTGTTCGCGATCCACTACTCACGCAACCCGGCGTCGGGACGCGTGCTGCAGAAGATCGGCATGCGGCAGGAAGGCGTGATGCCGCAGCACATCAAGAAGTGGGGCGTCTACGTGGACGCGGTCTGCTACGGCGTCCTGCGCGACGACTGGCTGCGCGAGCACGAGCTCGTGTGGCGTTCTCAAACGGAGCCTAGTGCGTCGTCGCCTCCGGCGGGCGGCGGTCGATCGTGACCTGGACCTCCAGCGGCTTCTTCGCGCGCACGAGCCCCAGGCGGACGCGGGAGCCCGCGCCCCGGTCGTAGAGGACGCGCTGGAAGTCGTAGACGCTCACGATCGGCTGGCCGTCCATGGAGCTCAAGATGTCGCTCACCTGGACGCCCGCACGCGAAGCCGGGCTCGGCGAGAAGACGTTGTCGATGACGATGCCCTTGATGGGCCCGAGCTTCGCCCGCAGCGTGTCGTTCAAGGCCAGCACCGAGACGCCGATCCACGGCGATTCCTTGCTCTGGCTGATCAAGAGCGCCTGGAAGATCGCGCTCACGATGTTGGACGGCACCGCGAGCCCCGAGCGCTCCTGGGGCGCGGGGCTGCTCGCTCCCGAGACCGCGAGGCGGGCGTTCAGGCCGATGACCTCGCCGCGCGCGTTGACCACCGGCCCGCCCAGGGCGCCATCGGGAACGTTCATGGAGACCTGCATGTAGGTCGCGCTCATGTCGTCCTGGTAGCACTCGCGTGACGGCGACACCGCCACGAACCCGGGCATGAGCGTGCGCTCGTGCCCGTCCGGATCGCCGAACGCGATCGCCCAATGGCCGGCCACGGCCTTGCTGCTGTCGCCGAACTTGAGGAATGGCAGCGGATCGGGCGCGGTGATCTTGAGGATCGCCAGGTCCAGCGTCGGCTCCAGGCTCACCACCTGGGCGGTGTAGTACTTGGACTGGACCTCCACCTCCACGAACGGTGCCGGCTCGCTCGTCTGCGGGTCCACGACCACGCGGCGCAGGGTCATGATGTAGCCGTCGGCGGAGACGATGAATCCGCTCCCGCCGGTGAGCGGCCGGTGTTCGGGGTGGAGCTGGTCTGCTGCCGAGACGACCTGCCAGCCCGGGGAACCCGGGTCGTTGTGCTTGAGGTGATCCCACCACGCTTCGTCCTTCACGAAGCGGCGGATGTTGACGACCGCCGGGGTGACGCGCTTCGCCAGGCTCTCCATCACCCGCTCGGTCTTCTGCATCACGGCGATCGCATCGGGAAGACCGGCGTCGCCGGCGGGCGCTTTCGCGGTCGTGGACGCCGCGGGCTTGGGCTTGGCCGGCGAAGCGGTCACGGCTGGCGCCGCGAACGCCGGGGCGGCTGCCGACAGCGCCATCATCGCGATCCAGATCGTTCGCATCCTTGGGTCCATGGAAGCTCCACTCCTTCGGAGCGAGGGCTCTAGAGGGAATCGAGGAATCGGAGGAGGTCGCGACGCGCTTCAGCGGGAAGCGCGCGGAACGCCTCCCGACTGCGCTCCGCTTCGCCACCATGCCAGAGGATCGCCTCCTCGAGCGACCGCGCCCGGCCGTCGTGGAGGAGGAAGCGGTGGCCGTTGACCGTGGTCACGAGCCCGAGGCCCCAGAGCGGCGGCGTGCGCCACTCCGAAGGCGCGGCGTCGCCCTCCGGCATGCCGTCCGAGAGATCCTCGCCCATGTCGTGGAGGAGCAGGTCGGTGAACGGATGCAGGACCTGGTGCGCGAGCACGGGCTGGTCGGCGGGCCCGGTGGTGAGCGTGGCGACGTGACAGCGCGCGCAGCCGGCGTCCTGGAACCGCGCCGCGCCGCGGCGCACGGCGGGATCGTCGAGATCGCGGCGCGCGGGCACCGCCACCCAGCGCGTGTAGTTCACGAGTGCCTGCCACTCGGCGCCCTGGATCTCCGGATTGCCGCCGTTCGGGCGTTTGCGCGCCGCGCCCTCGACGGAGGTCAGCTCCGTGGCGGGGCGATACGGCGAGGTGATCCCCATGTCGTCGTTCAGCGCGGTCCCGACCTGGCCGGCCACGGTCGGCTGCGTCGCTTTCCAGCCGAATCGGCCCGCGGGCCCTGCCCCTGGAGCGCCGCGGGCGGGCCGCGAGATCCGGCCCGAGATGCCGTCCCTGTCCGCATCGCCGGAGTCGGCGAGTGCCGCGAGCACGGAGTCCGGAACCGCCTCGAGGAGCCCGACGCCGATCACCGCGGGCGCGATGCGGAGCGAGAGGCGCGTGTCCCTGGAGAGCGCGCCAACCCCAAGGCTGGTGGCGTGGAGCGTGGGGCGGCGGAGCGTCACGTGCGTGCCGTCGGGATAGACCTGGTCGATCTCCTGCCACTCGACGACGAGCCGGCCTTCGGCCACGAGCCCCTGCACCGCGTGCTCGCTCAAGACGCTTCCATAGCGCGGGTCGGGCCGCCGCACGCCCGAGGCGTCGACCGCCGCCAGCTTCACCACCACCGGTGCAGAGGAGTCGGCGGGACCCTCCGGGGGCCGCGCGCGCCCGTCGTGCACGTGGCAGCCGGAGCAGGAGTGGCGCGTGTAGAAGGGCCCCAGCCCGTCGAAGTGGCTCACCGAGGAGGGTGCTTCCACCCACGGCGTGCTGAAGATGCGATTCCCGCGCGCGAACTGCGCCAGCGCCGGCGTGTCGAGCGCTCCGGGGTGCTGCGTGAACGCGTCGCCCGTCTGCACGTCGGTGGTCGCATCGCCGCCCGAGCGCGCGGAGAGCAGGTCGTCGGTCGAAAGACCCGCCATCGCCACGCCCGCGAGCGCATAGAGCGCCGCCATGAGCCCCAGGATCCGGCGCATCATCCGCCCCCGATCACGACGTGCGCACCGGCCGCGGTACCCGCACGCTGGATCGCCCCGGCCAGACCGATCAGCTCGCCGACCAGCGCCTCGAGGATACGGCGGCGCGGGTCCTCCTGCGGCGAGACGAGCACCGCATCGATCGGCGCCGGGATGCGCGGAACGAGGTTCAGCAGGCGACCGAGATGCTCGCGCACCTCGGCCGCGGGCTTCCCGCCCACCGCGACCAGCAGGCCCGGAGCGTCGCCGTTCCCGTCGAGCACGCGTGCGATGCCCACGATGTCGGAGGCGATGTCGCGGTGGGTGTTGTCGCTGAAGCAGTCCTGCTCGTCCTCCTGCTCGCCGCTCTCGAGGGGGATGCCGACGCGCTCCGAACCCAGCTCGAACGCCGCCAGCGTGGCGGGTCCGGAGAGCGCGTGTCCGAGCGCCACGAGCGGATCGCCGGCGAGGAACTCGCGCACGTAGCCGCCGCGCGCCGGGTCCCAGGCATCGCGCACGCTGCGGACGTCGCGCAGGAGCAGTTGCACCAGCAGCCCGAGGCAGGCGCGGCGACGCTCGCGGACCGGCTGCCCGGGGAGGTAGTCGGTGTACGGACGCGCACCGGGGCCGTCGCGGCGCAGGTCCTGGCCCCAGAGCAGGAACTCGACGGCGTGGTAGCCGAGCGTCACCTGCGTGTCGTCGTCACGCTCGTTGAGGCTCGTCAGTGATGCCTCGTCGATGGCGACGCGCCGGTCGGAGACCAGGCCCGACCCGGGCCGCCCCTGCACGTAGTCGAGAAACGCCTCGTCGATCGGCCACGGGTTGATGCGCCCTTCGCGCCCCTGCCGGTCGTCGATCGGCCCGCCCGCGAATCGGAACGGCTCGGTGCGCGAGTAGGGATCGCGGCAGGCGATCCACGCCGCGCGCGCGCGCTCGAGCGCAGCGCGAGACGGGTGTGCGAGCAGCGTGTCCACCGCGATCTGCAGTGTCTCGAGGCCCGCGACGGCCTCCGAGTAACCCTGGAACGCGGTGCGCGCGTAGCCCTCGAGTGCGGAGGACAGGGAGTCGGCCGCAGGGCGGCTCGCCGGCGGCTCGGCGGAGGCGACCGAGGCGATCGCCAGGCACACGACGATCAGGCCAAGACGCCTGCCGATCGCGACGCGCGTTCCCGTGCCGTGCCCGCCCAAGAGATCGCCCTCCACCCCGCTCCCGCCCCGGGAACCCCGCGCTCCCGGCCTGGGGGTGATATCGGCCACGCCACACGCCGGTCCGCGTGCCCCGAGGGGCTCCGGGTCAAGCGCCGGTCATGAAACCTGCGCTTAAGCGGCCTGCTACTTCTTCGGCTGCGGTGTGCCCGCGTCCTTGGGCACGAAGTGGCGCTTCTCGCGCTCGATCTTGAGCACATCCTTGTTGGTGACGCGAAACTCGACGCGGCGGTTCTTGGCGCGGCCGAGCGCGGTGCCGTTGGAGGCGACGGCCACGTCGGGGCCGTAGCCGACCGCGGTGAAGTGGCTGGCGTCGAGCGTGGGGTTCTTCTGCGTCAGGTAGCCGAGCACGGCTTTCGCCCGCTGCTCACTGAGCGTGATGTTCTTCGCCTTGGTGCCGGTGTTGTCGGTGTGGCCGCCGATCTCGATCGTCAGCATCGGGTACTGGAGCAGCACCTTCGCCACGTCGTCCAGCACCGGGTAGCTCTCGGGCTTGATCACGGCCTTGCCGGTCTCGAAGTTCACGTCCTGGAGCCGGATCATGCCGGTGTCCAGGAGCTCGGTCTCACGCTCGCTCACCTCGATCGGGCAGCCGTCTGCGTCCACCTTCACGCCCGGCGGCGTGTTCGCGCACTTGTCGATGCCGTCCGGCACGCCGTCGCCGTCGCTGTCCAATGGGCAGCCCTTCGCGTCTACCAAGGCGCCCTTCGGGGTGTTGTCGCATTGGTCGATGCCGTCCAGCACGCCGTCGCCGTCGCTGTCCATCGGGCAGCCGTGGAGGTCGACCTTCGCGCCCTTGAGCGTGCTGTCGCACTGGTCGACGCCGTCCGGCACGCCGTCGCCGTCGCTGTCGACCGGGCAGCCGGCCTTGTCCACCTTGGCGCCCTTGGGCGTGCCCGGGCACTTGTCGATGCCGTCCGGCACCCCGTCGCCGTCGCTGTCCGTGCTGCGGCCCGCGGCGTCGACCTTGGCGCCGATGGGCGTCGCCGGCTCCTTGTCGAGCCAGTTGCGCACGCCGTCCAGGTCGGCGTCCTTCGACTTGCCGCCGCGGGAGATCTGCACCGCGACCGAGGCGTGGATGTGGTTGGAGAAGTTGTCGGCGTTGGCCTCGCGCATGAGCACGTCGCGCACCTGGAAGCGCACCGCCAGCCGCTCGTTGTCCTTGATGTTCATGACCACGCCCAGGCCGGCGCTGGGCGCGCCCATCTGCGAGATCAGGTTCAAGTCGGGGTCGTGCGAGCGGCCGTAGCCGAAGCCGGTGAGGATGTACGGCGTGATGCGCTCGGAGGGGTCGCGCAGGTTCCAGCGCACGTCGGCGCCGTTCCAGGTCCAGCTGTGGTCGACCTCGCCGAACGCGTACTGCGGGCTCCGCTTGGTGCTCGAGCCCAGCCAGGCGTATTCGAACGTCATCGCCGGGGACCAGCGGTAGCCGATCGAGGCGGTGAGGAACCCCGCCGAGCGCAGGTAGTCGCGCGAGTCGTACTGCACGAACCCGAGACCGCCCGAGGCCTCGATGACGTGGCCGGCCACCTGGGCGCGTGCCGGGGCCGCGCAGAGCGCGAGCGACAGGACGAGCAACGGCAGGCGCTTGAAGCCGGTCGTGTGGCCGGACATGTGCGGCAGACCTCCTGGGTCCCGGTGCTGGCTCGAGGCGCCCTGGACCCGCGGCGCGAGACCGAAGGTCGTCCGCGCAGAGAGAATGCGGCCATGGGCTTACGAAAAGCCGGATAGTGGTAGCATCCGGCCCCCGACAGGTCAACGCCCTCGTCGCGGCGGCCGAGGTCCCAGCGGCACCGGCGCCCGAGGCGGCCAGGACTGCTCGATGGAGGCGGCTCATGGACGCGGCGCAGCGCGCGAAACTGATCCAGCAGTACCGGGATGGCTACAGCCAGGTCGCACGCGCACTGGACGGCTTCCCCGCGGGGAAGCTCACCGCGCGGCCGTTCACGGGCAAGTGGACGGCGGCGGAGATCGTGCACCATCTCGCCGACAGCGAGATGACGAGCGCGATCCGCATCCGGAAGCTGCTCGCGGAGCCCTTCCCCGTGATCCAGGCCTACGACCAGGAACGATTCGCCGAGCTGATGCATT
The DNA here is from genome assembly GCA_035577885.1 of Verrucomicrobiia bacterium. Classification (GTDB taxonomy): domain Bacteria; phylum Eisenbacteria; class RBG-16-71-46; order RBG-16-71-46; family RBG-16-71-46; genus JAIOPA01. The sequence continues at coordinate 4,774 of DATLUU010000538.1, read as the reverse complement.
ACCAGGAGCGGCCGATCGAGCCCTCGCTCCAGGCGTTCCGCTACGCGCGCGAGTCCACGGCGCAGCTCTTCGAGCACATGAGCGAGGCCGACTGGCGGAAGCTCGGCTGGCACAGCGAGGCCGGGAGCTACCACACCGAGCGCTGGCTCGAGATCTACGCCGCCCACGCCCACGGGCACGCCGAACAGATCGAGCGGCTGAAAGCAGCGCTCAAGTAGTGATCTGGCGCTGTCGCGACGTCACGTTCGACCTCACCGACCGCGTGCTGGTGATGGGCATCGTGAACGTGACGCCGGATTCGTTCTCGGACGGCGGCCGCTACCTGGAGCCCGCCCTCGCGGTGGCGCGCTGTCACGAGCTGCTGGCCGAGGGCGCCGACATCGTCGATCTGGGCGGCGAGAGCACGCGCCCCGGCTCGGCTGCGGTGGCACCCGATGAGCAGTGGCGGAGGCTGGAGCCGGTGCTGACCCAGGTCATGCGTGGGCGCCCGGACGCCGTGCTCTCGGTGGACACCCGCTCGGCGGACGTGGCGAACCGCGCGCTCGCGGCCGGCGCACGCATCGTCAACGACGTGAGCGCGCTCGCCGACCCCGCCATGGCGGGCGTCGTCGCCCCTGCCGGAGCGGGCCTCGTGCTCATGCACATGCGCGGGACGCCCGAGACCATGCAGCGCGACACCGCTTATGGCGACGTCACCGCCGAGGTGACCCAGTACCTTCGCGAGCGGGCCGCCGCCGCGGTCGCGGCCGGTGTCGCGGGCGAGTGCATCGCACTCGACCCCGGCATCGGCTTCGCCAAATCGGCCCAGGGCTCGCTCGAGCTGCTCGCACGCATCCCCGAGCTCGCCGCCATCGGCCGCCCCGTGCTGGTGGGCGCTTCGCGCAAGAGCTTCCTCGCCCGCTTGACCGGCGATGATGGCGTGCCCCAGGACCGCGTGCCCGCCAGTCTCGCCGCCGCGGCCCTCGCCACCTGGCAGGGCGCCCACATCCTCCGCGTGCACGACGTCGCTGCCACCGTGCGCGCGGCGAGGATCGCGACCGCGGCGCGCAGGGCCCAACGTGTCGCGCACTAAGCCCGGACGTTTTCCGGACCACGGCCCCAACGACCATCTGCTAGCTTTGTAGGGCCATGACTCCGGTCCACAACTTCTGGCTCCTGGATGTCATCGACATCCTGATCGTCGCCGGCCTGTTCTACCGGCTGCTCTCGCTCGTCCGCGGCACGCGATCGGCGCAGATGATCGTCGGCCTGTTGCTCATCGCCTTGGTCGGCGTGGTCGCCAACTACTTCGACCTGCTCGCCGTGCGCTGGATCGTCACCAGCCTCAAGACGGTGTGGCTCATCGTGTTCGTGATCCTGTTCCAACCCGAGTTGCGACACGCATTGGCCCAGCTCGGCCGCACCCGCTACTTCCGTGGCTTCCTCCGCGGGGAGAACTACGGCGTCCTGGGCGAGGTCGTCCGCGCCGTCGAGAGCCTGGCCCAGCGCCGTCACGGCGGGCTCATCGTGATGGAGCGGAACGTGGGCCTGCGCAACTTCGTCGAGACCGGCACGCGCATCGACGCCAAGATCTCGGCCGAGCTGCTGGTGACGCTCTTCAGCCCCGGCTCGCCGCTCCACGACGGCGCCGTCATCGTGCGCGAGGATACGCTGGTCGCGGCCTCCTGCATCCTGCCGCTGTCCTCGAACCCCCTGACCGCGATCTCCCTCGGAACCCGGCACCGCGCGGCGCTGGGGCTCTCGGAGGAGACCGACGCGGCGGTGATCGTCGTCAGCGAGCAGACCGGCGCCATCTCGGTCGCGCACCGCGGCGTGCTCTACTCGCGGCTCGACGAGGGCCAGCTCCGCTCCGAACTGTCGCGCATCTTCCGCATCCGTCCCGAGGACGAGCCGCCGGTCCAGGTGACGCCCGAAGCACCCGAGGCCGACATCACGCCGAAGGTCGCCGGCTGACGCGGAAGCCGCGAGTCACCGCGAACGCGCTCAAGCGTCTGCTGGACTGCGAGCGGCGGCTGTGGCGGAGCGAGCACGCCAAGGACTCGGGCGCCGAGCGCAGCGACCACGACGACATGCTCGGCGAGCGGAGCCGAGCACTCGAGGACCGGATCGCGGAGGCGATCCCCGACCTCGCGGGCCCGCTCCAGGGCTCGGGGCTCACGTTCGAGCAAGCCGCGGCCGAGACCCTGCGGCTGCTACGCGAGACCTCGCGGCCCGTGCGCCGCCCGGTGCTCGCTTCCGCCGACGGGCTCCGGAGCGCGAGCCCCGCGTTCATCCTGCGCGATGGGGACGCGCTCGTGATCCGCGACGTGCGGCTCGCGCACCGGCCGTTGTCGCGGCGCGACAACCGCGTGCGCGTGGCGTTCGCCGGCTGGCTCGCGCGCGAGCTCACGGGCCGCGTCGTGGCGCGGCTCGAGATCGTGAACGGCCTGGGCGAGGTGCAGGAGGTGGAGCCGGAGCCGGACGAGGAGCTGGCGCGGCTCTCCGCGCGCACGGTCGAGCTGCTCGGCGACTCACCCGAGCCCGACATGCTGCTCGCCCACTCGCACTGCCAGCACTGCGACCACTACGCGCACTGCTGGGATCGCGCCGAGGCGGAGCACCGGATCGAGGTCATGCCCGCGGTGACCCGCGCGCGCGCCGAGCTGCTGCGCGCCGAGGGCGTGCGCACCTACCACGAGCTGGCCGCGCGCAAGCCGGAGAGCTTCACGCGGCGCGAGCTGCGCGAGGCCGCCCCGGCGCTCCTCGATGAGGCGCGCGCGTTCGCGACCGGCGCGCCGGTGTGGCTGCGCGACCCCGCCCTGCCGCGTGACCGCACCCCGGTGTGGTTCGACGTCGAGTCCGATGCCGAGGGCGAGCGCGCCGAGGTGCCGGTCTACCTGTGGGGGCTCGCGGTGGAGCGCGATCAGCCGCGCTTCGAGCCCATCCTCTCCGAGCTCACGCCCGAGGGCGACGCGCAGGCGTGGCGGCGGTTCGTCGCGCGCGCGCTCGAGGTGTTCCGCGAGCATCCCGATGCGGTGTGGGTGCACTGGCACCACGCGGAGCCGATGTGGATCGACCGCTACATCGCGCGACACGGCGCGCCCACCGAGTTCGTGGAGCGCATGCGCGCGCCCGGCGCGTTGTTCGATCTCCACCACCGGCTCGAGCGCTGCGTGCGGTTGCCGCTCCGTTCCACGTCCGTGAAGTTCGTGGCGCCGTGGCTCGGGTTCCAATGGTCCAACCCCGACGCCGACGCGGCGTGGTCCACGGCGCAGCTCCATCGCGCGCGCGCGACCGACGATGCGTCCGAGCGCGCGCGGCTGCTCGACGAGGTGGCGCGCTACAACGCCGACGACCTGTGGGCGATGCGCGTGGTGTGGCGCTGGCTCGCGGCGTACCCGGGCTGAGTCTCGAGGGCGGGCGGACGCGACGCGCCCCATGGAGGGAAGCGCCCGGCCCGGCCGGATACTGGCTTTCGTCTGGACATCGTTGCCATCCCGGGGCGAGGATTCTCTCGCTCGGCTTGGCCGCGAGATCGTCGGCGGGAGGCTTCGCATGCTTCGCAAGCTCGTCTCCGGGCTCGCACTCTGGGGGACACTGTGCTGCGCGCCGCTGGCGAGCGCGCAGACGGTGGTTCCCTGGCCCGCCGCCGGTGCGCCGCTGTGCACGGCACCCGGCGACCAGTTCTCGCTCTTGCCGTGGACGCTTGCCTCGAACTCCAGCCTCGTATCCTGGTTCGGCCACGCGGGCCCGGTGGACTCGCTGCACCTGGGCGGCGCCGGAGACGAACCGCCGACCGGCGGCTGTCGATCTGAATCGGCAGCAGTCACCGCCGGCGTGGTCCCGGGCAGCGTCGGCACGAGCGTGTTCCAGACCGGCATCTGTCTCGGCTGTCCCGGATGCGGCTGCCTCGTCGACCTCGCCCACGCCTGGGTAAGCCGGGATGCAGGCGGTGACCAGGTCGTGTTGCGCGTCCGCAGCTCGGGACTTGTCGACTGGTCGCAGACGGACATCGTGGTTCGTACCGCGGGCCTCGGCCTGCTCTCCTCGCCGGCGCTCGCGGCCTGCGGCCCCAACTCCCCGGACTCCTCGGCCGTCGTGGTGTGGGTGGAGGGAACGGGGCCCGGCTCGCAGGTGCGCGCGCAGCGCGTCAGGCCGCAGGGAACGCTGGCGTGGAACGATCCCGATGGGATCGTGCTCTCCCCCGCCGGCGCCGCGCCAGGCGTCGCGAGCATGGAGGGGGACCGCTCGGTGCTCGTCGTCTGGGAGGACCACCGCGGTGCGAGCAGTGACATCCTGGCGCTGAGCCTGCAGCCCGACGGCACGCCGGCCCCCGGCTGGCCGGCGGGGGGGTTGGCACTCGAGGGGCGTTCCGAGGAGAGCGCGAATCCGCGCCTGAAGGCTGGCTCCAACTCCTTCTTCGTGGTCTGGGAAGAGTCGGGCGCGCGATTCGGCGGCGGCAAGAGCATCGTGGCTCGCAAGCTGCTCGCGAGCGGGCTGCCGGATCCGGCGTGGCCGGACTCCGGGATCGTGGTGACTTCATCCCCGAGCGTGGACCATCTCGAGGACGTGTCGACGTTCGGGCTGTCGATCGTGTGGAGCGACGCGCGGAATGCCGGACCCGGGAACGCGAACGATCTCTTTGCGCAGAGCTTGAGCGACGATGGCACGCGCACGGCGGGCTGGCCCGCCGACGGCGTCGCGCTGTCCACCGCCACCGGCAGCCAGGACCACGCCCGAACCGCTAACGGCCTCTTCGCATGGGAGGACACGCGGAGCGGCGAAGCGAAGGTGT
>DATLUU010000537.1:0-8389 GCA_035577885.1 Verrucomicrobiia bacterium | reverse complement strand
GGGGGCTCTTGTGGGGCTGGCTCGCCGGCTGCTTCGTGGCGTGGACGTTCGTGATGCTCCGCGGGCGAAAGGTCATCCCGCTGGCGCCGTCGCCGGCGATCGAGAGCCTCGACCTGCTCCAGGTCGGCATCCCGCTCTACGTGTTCACCGCCAGCAGCCTGGTCATGCGCAACCTCGACCGCATCGTGGTGCTGCGTTTCCTCGGCACCCAGGCGCTCGGCTACTACGGGCTCTCCGTGAACGTGCTCACGCTGCTCATGGCGCTGCCCGACTCCCTGACGTACGTGAGCTACCCGCAGCTGGTGAAGCGGTTCAGCGAGGCAGGCGATGACCCGGCCGCGATCCGCGAGCGGGTGGACCGGCTCGTTCGCGTCGTCGCGGTCGGACTGCCGCTCGCCGCCGGGCTGTGCGCGATCTGGGCCCGGGACTCGGTGCACGCGCTGCTGCCGCGCTATGACGCCTGCGTCGGCCCGCTGCGCGTGCTCGCGTTCGGTGCCACCGGGCTCTCGCTCTCCGCGCTCGCCTCGATCGTGCTCATGACCGTGGGCCGTCGCATCATCCTCGTGCCCGCGGCGGTGTTCCTCACCGCGCTCTCCGGCGGGCTCCAGCTGCTGTCGCTGCGGTGGAACGGCGGGCTCACCGGCGTCGCGGCGGCGGCCACCACCGCCTACCTCCTGAGCGGCGCGGTGCTGCTGTCGCTGGCCGCCGCGGGCGTGGGCTTCGCATTCGACCGCGGCCTGGCGCTGATCGCGCGCTGCCTGGCACCCACCGGGATCGCCGTGGTGTTGACGTGGGGCGTGGGGCACTACCTGCTCCGCGAGCCAGCCCCGCTCGCGCTCGAGCGCCTGGGGCTCATGCTCGGCGCCTCGCTGGCGTTCGCGGGCGTCTACCTGGTGCTGGTGCTGCCGTTCGCACGTGGGATCGGCGTCCGCTCGCTGCTCGGCGGGTCCGGGCTGCCGATCGTGTCCGCTATCTTCAAGCGTTTCGCGCGCGGGGAAGAGACGCAGTGAGCGTACGCACACGGTCGAGCCTGGTGCTGGTGCTCGCGTCGTTGGTGCTGGCGTTCGGGCTGGATGCGGGCGCGCTCCGCTGGCTTCCCGTGCCGCTGCGCGTGGTGCTCGGCTTCGTCCTGCTGGTGTGGCTCCCGGGCTTGGGCTGGGCGCGCGCGATCGGCGCGCGGCCCGCGGGCGGTCCGGCGTTCGTGGCCGCCTGGGCCACGGGCTACGGGATCGTCTGGCTCGGCCTGTGGGTGCTCGCCGCCCGCGCGCTGGGCGTGCCGTTCACGCTGCTCGCGCACGCCGGGGCGGCGTGGACCGCGGTGCCCTGGCTCGTCTCGCTCGCCACCGCACCGCGCGACGTGTCCGCGGGCGCGTCGCACGCCACGACACGGACCGCGGAACGCGCCGCATCCCAACGCGGTCGCGATCCCCAGACGATCGCCTGCCAGATCGCGATCGCGCTCGCGCTACTGCTCGCGGTCGTGGCCGTGGCGCGCCACGGACCACCCCTCACCTGCCTCACCGATTCGCCCGATCACCTGGGGACGATCCGCCGCATGCTCGTGAGCGGCGATCCGTTCCCGCGCGACGCGTTCTTCCGCGACGCCGGCCCCGCAGGCGTGGATCCGCGCAAGGGCCTCTGGCATCCGTGCGTGGCGCTCGTGTGCGCGCTCGCGCATGCCGATCCGGTGGACGCGTGGCACGCGCTCGCCGCGATCCTCGCCGCTCTCGCGGTGCTCACCGCGTCCGGCTTCGCCTTCCGGCTCGGCGGCTGGTTCGCCGCCGCCGCCGGGGCGTGGGCGATGCTGCTGGGTTACGGTGGCGGCCTCGGCACCCAGTACCTGGGCGAGGCGGTGTTCGCGACCAAGCTCGCGGACCAACTGGCGCTGGCCACGGCGGCCGCGCTCCTGGACGATCTCGAGCTGCGCTCGCCGCGCTCGCGCCTCGCGGTCGCGGGGCTGGCACTGGGAACGATCTTCACCCACGTGTTCGGGTCCATCCAGTTCGCGGTCACGTTCGGAGCGCTCGGCCTGGGCTTCCTCGTCCGCGACCGCGCGTGGTCGTCGCCGCTCGCGCGGCTCGCCGTGACCTCGCTCGCGTGCGCGGCCGTCGCGGCCCCGTACCTCGCCTGGCGCACGCACGGCGCCTACGCGCCGGTGAACCCCATCCATACCGAGGCCCAGGGCCTGCTCACGCTCGCGCACGGAGTCCGCATCGTGTCGGTGGGGGCACTCTGGGACTGGCTCGGACCGCTCTGGCTCCTGTTCCCATTGTCGCTCCTGTGGTGGGTGCGCGCGGTGCGCGAGCCGGCGGTGCTCTATCTGCTCACCACCGCGCTCGCGGTGGCGACGCTGATGTTCGTCCCCCCGGTGGTGGCGCTGCTCGAGCCGCGGCTCGGCTACCTGCTCATGCGCCTGCCGTGGCTGCTCCCCATCGGGCCCGCGGCGGCGTTCGTGGCCGCGCGCGCGGAGGCGGCGTGGCGCGCGCGACGGCCCCTGGGAGCGCTGGCGCCGGCAGTACTCCTCGCGGTCACGTTCGTGGGGCCGCTCGCGGACGCCGCGCATGCCTTCACCGGAGGTCCCTCGCGCATGGCGCTCGCCACCACGGACATTCGGCTTTGGCGCGACGCGCTGACGTGGATGGACCGCGGCCTGCCCGAGGGCAGCGTGGTGCTCTCCGATCCGGCCACGAGCTATTCGATCCCGGCGTTCACGCGGCACTGGGTGACGGCGCTCGCGGACCAGCACAGCTCGCCCAACGACCCGCTGGCGCTCACGCGCATCCTCGATGCGCGGGATGCACTCGACCCGTACGCGCCCTGGGCGCGCACCGCCCAGGTCGTGGCGCGCTGGGGCGCCACGGCGATCGCCTTGAACGGCCGCTTCCCGGAGCCACCGCCGCTCGACTACTGGGCGCCCGCGCGCGACTGGTACGACGCCGCGCGCGCGCGGCTCGATCGCGCGCCCGCCGCGTTCGAGCGCGTCTACGACTCGAACCGGTTCACGGTCTACGTCATCCATCGCGACGCGCTCGCCCGGCTCGACGACGGCGCCAGGCCACGACCGTTCGTGCGTGCGCGGGTGAGCGGCGATCCGGCGCTGGAGATCGGCCCCGGGCTGCCGCGACTCGTATCGTTCCGCCTGGACCCCGCCCGCGCGGCTCGCGGCGACACGCTGCTCGGCCGCATCGAGTGGCGCGCGCCGCGGCCGCTGCCGCCGGGCAGTTACAGCGTGGCGGTGCGGTTCGACCGCGCGCTCCCGGAGGACGTTCCGCGCTCGCCCCAGGCGGTGTCCAAGCTGTGGCGCAAGGCCGTCGAGCGCGTTCGCCACGAGCGCTATCGCTTCCGCGCCGACCACCTGCCCACGGACGGGGACTACGGCGTCGACCGCTGGGGCGCGGACGAGGTCGTGCGCGATCCGTTCCGCGTCGTGGTGCCCGACGACATCGCGCCCGGCGAATACGCGGTGCGCGTGATCATGGTCCGTCACCCGCACTATCCGAACATCGACCTCCGCGACCTCCTGAGCGACGACGACTTCCTGAACGGGCTCGCGGTCGATCGGCTGCAGATCGCGCCGGGGAAGGGGCGCTGACGATGTGCGGCATCAACGGCGTGTTCTGGTACCGCGGCGGCCTCGCGGACGCGGCCGTTGTGCGCGCCCAGGCGTTCGTCCAGCGACATCGCGGCCCCGACGACGCCGATGTCTGGGCGGAGGGACCGGTGGCGCTCGGCCACCGGCGGCTCGCGGTCGTGGACCTGTCGCCGACCGGTCGCCAACCGATGTCGAACGAGGACGGCAGCGTGTGGGTGACGTTCAACGGCGAGCTCTACAATGCGCCCGAGCTGTTGCCCGAGCTGGCGAGACGCGGACACCGCTTGCGCGGCACATCCGACACCCAGGTGCTCGTGCACCTGTGGGAGGACAAGGGCCCGGAGCTGGTGCACGACCTGCGCGGCATGTTCACGTTTGCGCTCCACGACACCACGCGACGCACCCTGATGCTGGCGCGCGACCGCGCCGGCAAGAAGCCGCTCTACTGGCACGATGACGGAGCGCATCGTGTTCGCGAGCGAGCTCAAGGCGCTGCTTGCCGATCCGTCGGTGCCGCGGGAAGTCGACCCGGTTGCGATCGCCGACTACCTCACGTTCCAGTACGTCCCCGCGCCCGGCTGCATCCTGCGCGGCGTGCGCAAACTCCCCGCCGGCCACCGCCTGCTGTGCGACGCGCGCGGGCCGCGTGTGGAGCGCTACTGGGAGCTGCCGTTCGAGCCCGACCACACGATCTCCGAGGCGGACGCAGTCGAGGGGCTGCGCGAGCGCCTGCGCGAGGCCGTGCGTGTGCGGCTCATGTCCGACGTGCCGCTCGGGGCGTTCCTCTCCGGCGGCATCGACTCGAGCGCGGTGGTTGCGCTCATGACGCAGGTCTCGAGCACGCGGGTGAAGACCTACAGCATCGGGTTCGAGGAGGAGGACTTCAGCGAACTGACGCACGCGCGCGCGGTGGCAGAGCACCTGGGGACCGAACACCACGAGTTGGTCGTGCGCCCGCGCGCATTGGAGCTCCTGCCCCGGCTCGTATGGGGCCTCGATGAACCGTTTGCCGACGCGTCCATGGTGCCCACGTTCCATCTTTCGGAAATGGCGCGATCACACGTGACCGTGGCCCTCTCCGGCGACGGCGGCGACGAGGCGTTCGCCGGCTACTCGACCTACGCCTGGGCTCGTGCGTACGCCCGGGTGGACGTCCTGCCACGCGCGCTCCGCCGGCTGGCGGCCTGGCCGGCCGGGTGGCTGCCGGGTGACCATACTTTCGGCCGGCGGCTCCGCCGCGCCGGCATGAGCATCATCGACCGGCACCTCGACGTGATGTCGCATTTCCCGCCTCGCGAGCTGCAGACGCTGCTCACGCAGGGGATGAGGGAAGCTACGGCGGGACACGACCCGTGGGCCGCGGCGCGGGCCCTTCACGCGCGCGCGGCGTGCCGGCTGGGAGAAGTGGAAGCGCTGCCGCCGGTGGACGCGCTCACCTACATGACCGACGACGTGCTGGTGAAGGTGGACCGCACCAGCATGTTGAACTCGCTCGAGACGCGCGCGCCCCTGCTCGATCACCACGTGCTCGAATGGGCGGCGCGACTGCCGTTCGACTACAAGCTCCGTGGTGACGTCAGCAAGTGGGTGCTGCGGGAGAGCGTGCAGCCGCTGCTGCCGGCTCCGATCCTGGCACGGGGCAAGCAGGGCTTCGGAGTGCCGCTCGAGCGTTGGTTCCACGGCGAGTTTGGGAAGCTTGCGCGCGAGGTGTTGCTCGACGACCGCACGCGCGCGCGCGGCTGGCTCGAGCCCGCCGCTGTCCAGTCTCTTCTCTCGCGCAGCGACCTTCGACAAGCGCTTCGCGCGAGGCGCACGTTCACGCTCGTCTGCCTCGAGCTATGGGCGCGCACCTACCTCGACCGGCCGCGCGCGGAGCTGACCGCGCCCACCGACGGTCGTCACCGGCTCCACCCGGCCGTGGCCGCGAGGGACTGAGAGCGTGGTCCTGGCGATCGTGATCGCCCGCTTCCCGCCCGCGGCCTATGGCGGCGCCGAGTTCCAGGCGGAGGGCTGGGCCAGGCGGCTCGCGAGGCGCCATCGCGTGACCGTGATCACGCGCGCGGATGGCCGCCGGCCGCCGGGCCGCGAGCGGCGGGACGGATTCGACCTCGTTCGCCTCGCGGTATCGCGACTGCCCGTCTGGCGAGCGGTCGCCGACCTGCGCGCGACCGAGCGCGCGCTCGCCGCCCTCGAGCCGCAGCCCGACGTCCTGCTCTGCTTCCAGACGTTCATCTCAGGGCTCGCCGGCGCGCGTGCTGGGAGGCGGCTCGGGATTCCCTCCGTGGTGTGGGTCCGAGGCGAGGGGGAGTACCGGCTCGGGGCGTCGCGGTTCCACCGCTGGGTCTCGCCGCGCGTGTGGAGCGAGTCGGCGGGCGTGCTGGTGCAGAGCGAGACGAACCGGGTAGAGCTGCTGGGCGAGCTCCAGCGCCACGCGCCCGCCGCCGTCACGCGCGTGCGCGAGCGGATCGAGGTGGTGGAGAACGGGCTCGAGCTGCCGATTCTGAGCCCCGTGCCCGCCCGCGGTCGCGTGCTCGCGGTCGCGCGGCTGATCCCGAACAAAGGGGTGGACACGGTCATCACCGCATGCGCGCGCGCCGGCGTGGCGCTCACGATCGCCGGCGATGGGCCCGAGCGCGCCGATCTCGAGGCACTGGCACGCCGGCTCGGTGCGGACGTACGCTTCGAGGGAAACGTGCCTCCGCAGGCGCTCCAGGGACTCTATGCGACGGCGCGCGTCGTGATTCTGGCGTCGCGGCGTGGGGAGGGTCTGCCGAACGTGCTGCTCGAGGGCCTCGCGCACGGCCGGCCGGTCGTGGCGACGCCTTGCGCCGGCACGCGCGACCTGATCGAGGACGGCGTGAACGGCTTGCTCGTACCGCGCGGCGACGTGGAAGCGCTCGCGGGCGCGCTCACGCGCCTCACGTCGGACGAGGGCGCCGCCGGGCGCCTCGCTGCGGCTGGGCGCGCGAGCGTTGAGCGTTTCTCCTGGGAACGGGTCGAGCCGAAGCTCGAGATCCTGCTCGCGCGCTGGAGCCGGCGATGACGCCTCCGCCGCGCGCGCGGAGGTTCACCGGAGAGGGACACCGGACATGAGTCGGCCGCCCCGCGTGTGCATGTTCGTGGAGTACCTCTATCCCGTGGTGAGCGAGGGTCGCGTGGCGCTCGCGGGCGGGATCGAGGTCCAGCTCTCGCTGCTCGCGCGCGGGCTCGCGCGCCACGGCTTCGAGGTCACGGTGGTGACGTGCGACTTCGGCCAGCCGGACGGACTCGTGATCGGCGGCGTGCGGTTGCTCAAGGCGTACCCGCCCCGGGCCGGGCTCCCGGTCGTGCGCTTCTTCCACCCGCGGCTCACGCTCGGGATCGCCGCGCTCCGGCGCGCGGACGCCGACGTCTACCTGGTCCAGGGCGCCGGGCTCTGGGCGGGCATCGTCCGCGACGTCGCCGCCTCGCGTCACCGCCGCTTCGTGTGGATGGTGGGTCACGACCACGACGTCTTGGCCGACCTGCCGGACGTCCACGGGCCGCGCGATCGCTGGTGGGTGCGCCGCGCCATCCGGCGCGCGGACGCCATCGTGTCCCAGACCGAGTGGCAGCGCGGCGCGCTCGCGCGCGCGTTCGCGCGCGAGAGCACGGTGATCGCGAACCCGGTCGAGATCCCGCCGCCCGAGGCTCTCGTGGACGCCGCCGGCCCGCCGTCGTTGGCCTGGCTCGCGACCTACAAGCCGGTGAAACGGCCGGAATGGTTCACGCGCTTCGCCGGGCGGCACCCTGAGATCCCGTGCCGCATGGCGGGCGTGATCCCGGTGCCGCCGCTCTCCGACCGCTGCTGGCAGGAGGCACGCGCGGTGGCGGCGCGCTGCCCGAACCTGGAGGTGCTGCCCACCGTGCCCCACGAGCGCGTGGGCGAGTTCCTGCGCGGCGCGACGCTGTTCGCCCACAGCTCGAGCGCGGAGGGACTCCCGAACACGTTCCTCGAGGCGTGGTCGCACGGCCTGCCCACGGTGACGAGCTTCGATCCGGACGGCGTCATCGAGTCGGCCGGCCTCGGAGCCTGCCGCACGGACTACGAGGGCTGGGAGGCCGCACTCGAGCGGCGGATCGCAGACCCCTCGCTGCGGCGAGCCGAGGGTGCGCGGGCGCGGGCGCACGTGCTCGCGCATCACGCGCCGGAGGCGATCTACGGGCGGCTGGCGGAGGTGCTGCGATCCGTGCTGGGGTCGAGGTGAACGAGCGCCGCGCGATCCGGGTCGCGTTCGTGCAAGCCGCGCTCTCGATCGGCGGCGCGGAGCGGCTGGTCCAGGCGCTGGCGGAGAAGATGAGCCGCGACCGCGTCGAGCCCTCGATCGTGAACCTCTACGCCGCGGGCGCGATCGGCGAGCAGATGCAGGCCGCCGGCTGGCCGATAACGAACCACCTCGCGCGCTCGCGATTCGACCCGTTCGTGGGCCCTCGACTCGCTCGTGCCCTGGCTCATGCAACGGTCGCGTATGTCATCGACAGCCCGCTGCCCATGTTCTGGATGGGAGGGCAGCGGCGGCGGCACGCGTGGCCGCGGCTCGTGCTCGGCTTCCATTCCACCGGCAGGCTGGCCGACCCGCTGCAGCACTTCCTCGCCCGGAGATCGGCGATCCCGGTGGCCGACCAGCTCGTCGCCCTGACCGACAGCCACCGTCGCTCGCTGTCGGCGGAGCTGCGGGTGCCCGAGGCGCGCTTCCGCGTCGTCGGCTCGGGCGTGGACCTGTCGCGCTTCGACGCCGCGATGCCACGTGCGGCGGCCCGCCGCGCCGCCGGGCTGCC
>DATLUU010000536.1:0-3211 GCA_035577885.1 Verrucomicrobiia bacterium | reverse complement strand
GTGACCTGGCAGATCCAGGGCGTGCACATGAACGCGAGCCCCGAGACCGCGTGGCGCTTCGTGTTCCTCACCGGGCTCCTGCCGGCCGTGGTGGCGCTGCTGGTGAGGATGTCGGTGCGCGAACCCGAGCGCTGGAAGACGCACGGGCGCACTGCCACGCCGCCACGGCTCCGCGAGCTGTTCACGCCCGAGCACCGCGCCGCCGTGCTCTCCGCGCTCTCGATGTCGATGGTGGCGTTGATCACCTGGTGGAGTTGCAACGCGTTCATCCCGCTCGTGGCCACCGGGCTCGCCGCCGCCGAGGCGAGCGCGCGCGCGCTCGAGCCGGCCGCGGCGCGCACGTTGAGCGAGGCGTGGAAGGCGCTGGCCACGAACATGTTCAACCTCGGCGGCCTCATCGGCACGCTCGCCACGGTGCCGTTCGCGAAGACGCTCGGCCGCAAGCCGATGTACGCGCTCTACTACTTGGCTTCAGGCATCGCGGTGATGAGCACGTTCGGCCTGCCGCTCGCGGGCCACACGCGGCTCTACATGTTCTTCTTCATCGGGCTCACCGTGTTCGGCGTGTTCGGGAGCTTCACCTATTACCTGCCCGAGCTGTTCCCGACGCGGCTCCGCGGCACCGGCGCGGGCTTCTGCTACAACGTCGGCCGCATCGTCGCCGCGGTGGGACCGATCCTCGTCGGCAGCCTCGCGAGCCGGGGCACGGCCGCGCTCGAGACCGAGCTGCGCGTGCTGTTCTGGGTGGGTGCGGTGCCGCTCGCCGGGCTGCTGCTGGTGCCGTTCGTCGTCGAGACTCGGGGGCGCGCGCTGGCGGATTGAGTTTGACGGCCGGCGCGTCGCGCGTCATGTTCCCGAGCGACATCTGCCAGGTGCCCCGCACGCCGCGGGGGAAAAGGGAAGCGGGTGAGAATCCCGCGCGGTCCCGCCACTGTGATGGGTGATGCGCGTCCGTTCGCCACCGGAGGACCCGGGAAGGTGGACGCGCACCGAAGCGTCCTTCGGAAGCCCTCAGTCAGGAAACCTGCCCGGCAGCCATGAACCCGACGCCTCGAGTGACAGGCGCGCTGGGCAGCATGTCCGTCAGCCCCGGCGCTCGTGTCCCGAGCGCCGGGGCTTTCGATCGAGGGCGCGAACGACGCCGTGATCGAGTACCTGACGGCATTCCTCCTGAACGGCTCGGCCTGCGCCTCGCCGGTCGCGCTCGCGATCGACAGCGCGGCCGTGCGCGACTCCACGGGCTCGCCTCCCCGTGCCGGAGCGATCGTCGCTCAAACGTTCGTCGAGCCACGCACGACGCTGCCTGCACCCGTCGTCGTGATGCCGCCCGTGCACGTCGACGCCGAGCTCGCCCGCGCCCAGCGACGCGCGCCCACCGCGTTCGTCACCGTGCTCGGGCTCCGGCCCGACCTGCACGCGCTGTCGTCGATCGACGACGCGCTGGTCGAGGCCGCGGGCGTGCGCGTCACGCAGTACGGCGGCATGGGAGCGTTCTCCACGATGTCGCTCCGCGGCGCGCCGCCGGGGCACGTCACCGTGCTGCTGGACGGCGTGCCGCTCACCTCGGCCGCGCACGGCGTCGTGGACCTGGCCATGCTGCCGGCCACGGCCATCGAGGCCGTGGAGGTCTATCGCGGGGCCGCACCCGTTTCCCTCGCCACGCCCACGCCGGGCGGCGCGGTGAACCTGGTCACGCAGCCGGGCGCGAGCGAGCGAGCGCTGCGGCTCGCGGCGGGTTCGTTCGGAACCGGGGAGGCACAGGGCACGTTCGGCGCCCAGCGCGGCGCGTGGTCGCTGCTCGCGCACGGCGGCTGGCAGGGGAGCGACGGCGACTACCGCTACGAGGACGACAACGGCACGCCGCTCGAGCCAGCGGACGACACCATCGCGCGCCGGGTGAACGCGCGCTTCGATGCCGTCTCGGCACTGGTGCGGGGCGGCTATGCCCCGGGCGACCAACTCCAGGCCAACGCGCACGTCGAATACTTCAGGAGGGGCCAGGGTGTGCCGGGGCCGGGCGCGACACCGGCGCCCACCGCGCGGTACGCCGAGGACCGCACGGTGGCGGCGAGCGACCTACGGCTCTCGCGTGGCAAGAGCGCACCGGCGCTCCAACTCTCCGGGAGCTTCGCGCGCGAGCACTCCGGGCTGCGCGACTCCAACGGCGAGCTGGGCTACGGGCGCGTGGACACGCACGAGCGCTTCGACGACGGCACCGCGAGCGCCGAGCTCTCGAGCCCGGGGGGCTGGAGCGCGCTGGCGCTGCGCGTGGGCGGCGCGGTGCGCGGCGAGACGGCGCGCCCGGCCGCACCCACCGCCGGGCTTCCCGATCCACCGCCCAGCCACCGCACGACGCTCACGGCCTGGAGCTCCGTCGACCTCCACGGGCTCGCCGATCGCGTGCTCGTCCACGCCTCGAGCCGCTGGGACCGCCAGCGCGAGACGATCCTCGACACGCGCTCGACGGGTACCCTCCGCGAACAGTCCACCGAGCGCACGCTGGTCTCGCCGCAGCTCGGCGCGCGGCTCGGCGTCACGCACGGCCTCGAGCTCAAGGCCAACTGGTCGCGCTGCGCGCGAGCGCCGGAGTTCGGCGAGCTGTTCGGCATGGACGGCTCGACCACGGGGAACCCCACGCTCGTGCCCGAGCGCGGAGAGAGCTGGGACGCCGGCGTGGCGTGGACCGGAGCGTGGGAGCGACTGCGCTGGAGCACGAGCTGGTCGCATCACGCCTCGCACGTGGAGGACATGATCCTCTACGAGCGCAGCAACCCGCGCGGCGCCCGTCCGGTGAACGTGGCCGCGGCGCGGCTCTTCGGCGAGGAGGCCGAGGCGCGGCTCGGCTACGGCGGGCTCGAGCTCACGGGCTCCACCGCCTGGCTCTCGGCCACCGATCGCTCGCCGATCGCGTTCTATCACGGTCGCACGCTGCCGCAGCGCGCGGCGCGCGAGTCGTACCTCCGGCTCGCATGGCGCGGCGGCGGCTGGACGCTCGCGAGCGACGTCGAGTACCTCGGCCACACGTACCTGGACCGCGCCAACTTCCGCATCGCGCCGTCGCGCACGCTCGTGGGTGCATCGCTCGGACGGAGTTTCCACGGGCTCGGCCTGCTCGTGGAGGGCCGGAACCTCGGCGACGAGCTCGTGGAGGACGTTGCCGGGTTCCCGCTCCCGGGCCGCATGGTCTTCGTTTCGCTTTCACTCGACCTAC
>DATLUU010000535.1:0-5216 GCA_035577885.1 Verrucomicrobiia bacterium | reverse complement strand
GGAGGGCCTCGGGGGAGCCCGCGGCGCTGCGCTTCCGGCGGCCGGCGCCCGAGGAAGTGGCGTGGGACGACGTGGTGCGCGGGCGGATCGCGTTCCAGAGCGAGGTGCTCGACGACTTCGTGCTCGTGCGCTCCGACGGCTGGCCGACGTACAACTTCGCCTGCGTCGTGGACGACATTCACATGCGCATCACCCACGTCGTTCGGGGAGACGACCACATCTCCAACACGCCGCGCCAGATCCTGCTCTACCGCGCCTTCGCTGCCGAGCCGCCGGTGTTCGCGCACGCGAGCATGATCCTCGGGCCCGACGGCAAGCGGCTCTCCAAGCGCCACGGCGCCACCAGCGTGGAGGCGTTCGGCGACCTGGGGATCGTGCCCGAGGGCATGGTCAACTTCCTCGCCCTGCTGGGCTGGGCGCTGGACGGGAAGACCGAGATCTTCTCGCTCGCCGAGCTCGAGCGCGTGTTCCGCCTCGAGCGCGTGGGCCCGAACCCGGCCGTGTTCGACACGCAGAAGCTGGAATGGGTCAACGCCCAGCACTTAAAGCAGCTCGACGAAGCCGAGCGCACGCGCCGCGTGTGCGACTTTCTCGCGCGCCAGGGCCACGATCTTTCGGCTCGCAGCGAGGAATGGCGGCGCGCGTTCGTGCGCGCGATGGGTGACCGGTTGAAGACGCTCGCCGACGCCGCCGACGTGGGCGCGTTCGCGCTCTCGGACCCGCCGGCGATGGAGCCCGAGGCGTGGGCGGAGCTGCTCTCCAGGCCCGGCTCGGACGCGCGGCTCGCGGCGCTGGCGGCGCGGATCGACGCGCTTCCCGAGTGGACGCTGCCATCGCTCGAGACCGCGACGCGCGCGCTCGCGAGCGAGAGCGGGGTCAAGGCGGGGGAGGTGATCACGCCCGCGCGCGTGGCGCTCACCGGGCGGAAGGCGGCGCCGGGGATCTTCGAGGTGATGTGGCTCCTCGGGCGCGAGCGCGTGGGCTCGAGGCTCCGGGCGGCGGCCGAGCGCTGGCGGGCGGAGTCGCCGCTCGCGGCGCACCACTGAACCGCGTTTCGAGACGGGCGGGTGCGGGGCGCAAGGCCATTCGACAGGCCCGCGCCACACTTGCGGAGGCCATGGGCAGCGGCTAGATTGCGCGGCCTCGACTGCCCGGTAGTGTAACGGTAGCACGACAGGTTCTGGCCCTGTTAGTCGAGGTTCGAATCCTTGCCGGGCAGCCAGATCTTCCCTTGTGGCGCTATCGTCTAGGGGTCCAGGACGGGTGGTTCTCAGCCATCAAACCGGGGTTCGAATCCCCGTAGCGCTACCATCGTCGACTCCAGCTCGGGTGGAGTCGCGATCCCGTTGAAGGCGAGGCAGGTCACGGCGGTTCCTGGCCTGCCTCCGCCTCCGGACGCCCGTGCAGGCCTCCGCGACGCACGCGCCGTCTTCCGAATCCGTCGGCCGTTCCAAGTATTGAGACGCCGGGGCCGCCGCGCTAACGTTGCTGCGCGATCGGGGGAATGGAGTGGCGACATGTGGTTCCTTCGAATGCGCATTCGCGCCGCGTTCGCCGTGGCGCTCCTCACGACGACTCAGCTGTCCTGCAGCGAGAAAGTCGCGGCGCCGAGCCAACCACCGACCGACCAGTTGCTCTTCGAGTCGAGCTTCGAGCACGACGGCCAGCCGACACTCGAGGGGTGGAGGATCGCGAACCCTTCCCTGACGGCATTGGTTCAGGAGCCCGCCCCCGGCGGTGGGGAGTGGAGCCTCGGGCTCGCGGCCGACTGGGCTCCGACCACCGGCTTCATCTTCAGGCCGATGCCGGGTGTCCGGAATGGCGACATCCTGCAGCTCTCCGCGTTCGTGCGGGCCTTCGGCCAGTCTGGCGGTGGATCCATCGTGTTGTCGGTGGGGCCCGACTCACGGCAGGGCCGGGGCAAGTGGGCGGGCTCGGCGAGCACCTCATGGACCCAGCTCAGCGTTCAGGACACCGTCTCGCTCACCCCGGGAGACACGGTGTGGGTGACGCTGTCGTCGCCCAATACCGAGGTCGTTGCGCGCCAGGGGCGCTTCGACCTCGTGGAGCTGAAACGGATCGGAAGCGTCACGCCCACGCCGGAGTGATGGACTGTCCGGCGCGCGAACGCACACGCGACGCCGCGATCACGGGTTCCGGGATCGCGTCAGGACGAAGGTGTTCGAGAAGTCTTGGTGCGCCCGGTCGGGGGAGGTCGCCGCGTCATCGAAGTACTCGACGCGGAAGCGAAGGCTGACCGATGCCGGCGTTCCGCCGTCACGGGTGGACGATGAGTAGTACCCGCGGAGCGTGTACGTCGAGTGCGGGCGTAGCTCGACGACGCGAACGCCTTCGATGAGGACGGGGCGCTGAAGGTTCCGCCACGATGGCGCGTCCCACTGCTCGAGAAAGCCGTGTGAACCGGCCGCGGCGTAGAGATTCGATTGCTCGACCGCGGCGTTGAATGCATCGCCGAGCCGAGCATGGAACAGCCGGTCCGTCGTATTGACGACCGTGGCCGTGAACTCGCCGCCGTTCGGATCCGTGGGCATCGGATACTGAACGCTTTCGCTCCGGATCGTGAGGAAGCCGTCGCCGGTCTCCTGGGGGGCGGTTTTCAAAGGGGCAACGGGATCGGTCGCGCGTGAGCACGAGACGAGACCGGCCACCAGCGAGATGGCCCCGATGAGCACGGCGGGCCGTTGGAGCATGGCGGAAGTCTAGACCCGCGCCGAGCCGCCGGCCCAATAGAAAAAACTCGTACGGGATCCTCACGACGCCAGCGATTGCGAGCGCCGGGGCTCCGTGCGAGTCTCGCGGAGCATGCCGCGACCCCAGGCCCTTGCCAACGTGAGCCCAAACCGCGCCACCGGACGGGTGCCGTGGCGGTGAACTGGAAGAAGACGCCGCGCACGCTCGTCCTCACCGCGGGCTACGTCGCGCTCATCCACCTGGCGGTCGCGGGCTCGCTGGCGCTCCGCTTTGACGGGAACATCCCGGGCGAGTCGCTGGCGGCGTGGGCGCGCGTCGCCCCAGCGTTCACGCTGCTTTCGCTCGCGGCGTTCTGGATCGCGGGGCTCTACCACGGGCTCTGGCGCTACGCCGGCACCGCGACCGTGTTCCAGGTCGCGCGCGGCGTCACGCTCTCGGCCGCGGCCTGGGGCCTGTCCGCGGCGTTCGCTCCCATGGCCGCGCTACCGCGCTCGCTCATCGCGCTGGTGTGGGTGTGGGAGCTGGTGCTCCTGGGGAGCGCGCGGCTCGCCTGGCGGCTCTACCGCGAGCGCGTCCTTGGCGGCAGCGGCGCTCGAGAGGTGCGCACGCTGGTGATCGGTGCCGACCACGCGGCGGTGGGGCTCGTCCAGGAGATGCGGCGGAACCGCTCGGGCGAGGAGTGGCTCCAGCCGGTCGGCTTCGTCGATGCCGATCCGCGGCTCACCGGACACCTGATCGAGGGCCTGCGCGTGCACGGTACGATCGCCGAGCTGGCGCGCGTGCTGCGCGAGCTCGAGCCGGAGGCCGCCGTGGTCGCCGTCCCCTCGCTGCCCGGCCGCTGGATGCGCGAGGTGGTGGAGGCGTGCCACACCGCGGGCGTGAGACTCAAGACCGTTCCGGCGATGAGCGAGCTGCCTCCGGGGCGAAGGCTGACGCTCGCGCGCGTGCGCGACATCCGGCTCGAGGACTTGCTGGGACGAGCCGCCCTGCCCGAGGCGGACGAGGATGTGGGAGCGTTTCTCCGGGGGCGGCGTGTGCTCGTCACCGGCGCGGGCGGCTCGATCGGGTCCGAGCTCGCGCGGCAGGCGGCCCGCTTCGCGCCGGCGTCGCTGGTGCTCATGGACCACGCCGAGAACGGGCTCTACTTCATCGAGCGCGAGCTGGCCGCCTCACGGGACATCCGCGTGCACGCGATCGTGGGCGATCTCTGCGACGCGGTGGGCGTCGAGGCGCTGTTCGCCGCGCACCACCCGGAAGTGGTGCTGCACGCGGCGGCGCACAAGCACGTGCCGCTGCTGGAAGCGGCGCCGCGCGAGGCGGTGCTCAACAACGTCGCTGGCACGCGCCTGCTGGTCGACGCGGCGGGCCGCCACGGCGTCGCCCACTTCGTGCTGCTCTCGACCGACAAGGCGGTGCGGCCGACGAGCGTCATGGGCGCATCGAAGCGCGTCTGCGAGCGGCTGGTGCAGGCGGCCTCGGTCGCGGGCGGCGGGTGCTACTGCGCGGTGCGGTTCGGCAACGTGCTCGGCAGCGAGGGCTCGGTGGTGCCGCTGTTCCAACGCCAACTCGAGCGCGGCGGCCCGGTCACGGTGACGCACCCCGACGCCACCCGCTACTTCATGACCATCCCCGAGGCGGTGCGGCTCGTGCTCCAGGCCGCTGCCATGGGGCGCGGTGGCGAGGTGTTCCTGCTCGACATGGGCGAGCCGGTCAAGGTGGTGGACGTGGCGCGGCAGATGATCCGGCTCGCCGGCCTGCGCGAGGGCGAGGACGTCGAGATCTCCTATATCGGGCTTCGCCCCGGCGAAAAACTGCACGAAGAGCTTCACACCCGCGATGAGCAGGTGCGCATCACGCGCCGCGAGCGCATCATGACCTGGGACCTGCCGGCCGAGGACGAGGCGGCGCTGCGCGCCGAGGTCGCCGAGCTCGAGCGGGCGGCCGTGAACGGCGACCCGGCCGCGATCCGGCAGGCGCTCGCCGTCGTGGTGCCGGAGTACCGTGCCGCGGGGTCCCCGGCAGCGCCGGGTCCGGCAGGGGATGGAGCGCGATGAACACGTTGTGGACACCCTCGCTCGAGCAGGCCGCCACGTCGGCGAGCGCGATGCTTCTCACCGCGATCGGCCTGATCGCGCTGCTCCAGCGCGGGCAGTGGCTGATCACGCTGCTCTTCTCCTCGGCGTTCCTGGCGCTCGGCGCGCTCCAGGCGGGAGCCCTGGGGCTGCTGCGCGCCACCACGCCGGGCGGGGCGCACGTGTGGGCGGACTACCTGGCGCGCGTCTCCGCGCTCTCGAGCTGGCTCTGGCTCGCGCTCTCGGTGCTGCTCGGCCGGCCGGAGCCGCGGCGGCAGCTCCGCGAGGCGGGCGCGCCGCTCGCGATCTCGCTCGTCGCCTGCGTGCTGCTGTTCGCGCTCGCACGCTCGTCGATGGTGCTCGACTCGGTCACGCTCACCGCGGACGGCCCGGTCATCGAGCTCGGCCCGCTCGGCAAGGCGTACCTCGGCT
>DATLUU010000534.1:0-3771 GCA_035577885.1 Verrucomicrobiia bacterium | reverse complement strand
CGAGAGCTTCGCGGGCCAGGCAGCAACCGCGCCAGTCCATGGCGCCGATCGAGGCGAACACGCCCGCCTTCCCCATCGCCGCGAGCAGTGCGCGCGCCTCGCGCCGCGCCGCGGCGTCGTCCGCTGGCTCGGGACGCTCGCGCAGCTCGCGGGCGGCGAACGCCGCCACCTCGCCGGCGAGCCGCTCGTGGCCCGCGCCGAGGAAGGCGCGCACCGGCGACAGGTCGAGCCCGGTCACTGGAACGTGGGGCTCCGCTTGGCCCGGAACGCCTCGTACGCTTCGCGGTAGTCGGGGTGCGTCATCAGTTCCGCCTGCACGCGCGCCTCGTGGTCGAGTGCTTCCTCGAGGGTCATGTGCGACTCGAGCGCGATTGCCCGCTTGCTGACCGCGAGCGCGTCCGCGGGCCCGCGCGCGAGCTGCTCGGCGAACGCGCGCGCCTCGGGCAGCAGCTTCTCCTGCGGCAGTACACGCTGGTAGAGACCCATCTCGTACGCGCGCTGCGCGGTGATGAAGTCGCCGGTGTAGAGCAGCTCGGTGGCGTTCCCCTGCCCCACGAGCCGCGGCAGCAGCCAGGAGATGCCCATGTCGGCGCCCGAGAGCCCGACCTTCACGAACAGGAACGCGATGCGCGCGCTGTCCGCGGCGAAGCGCACGTCGCTCGCGGCCGCGAGCACGGCGCCCGCGCCCGCGGCGGTGCCATTCACCGCCGCAACGATCGGCCGGCGGCAGCGGCGCATGTTCGACACCACATCACACGTCATCTTCGTAAACGCGAGGAGCTGTTCCGCTGTCTGCCCGAACAGCTTTCCAATGATGTCCTCGACGTCGCCCCCCGAGCAGAACCCGCGGCCCGCGCCGGTCAGGAGCACGGAGCGCACGCCGGGCGCGGTGTCGAGCGCCGCGAACAGGTCGCGCAGCTCGGCGTAGACCTCGAACGTGAGCGCGTTCAGCCGCTCCGGCCGGTTGAGCGTGATCGTGGCAACGCCGCTCTTGGCGTCGTGATCGAACAGGAATGATTTCGGGATGAAGCTCACGGCTCCGCCCTCCCCGGAAGCACCGCCGTGGCCTCGATCTCCACCCGGGCGCCGCGGTCGACGAGGCCCTTCACCTCGAGCAGCGCCATCGCCGGGTAGTGACGGCCGAAGCGCTCGCGCCAGATCTTGGCCAGTGCGGCGCGCGCGGCGCGGTACTCGGCGAGGTCGGTGACGTACACGGTCATGCGCGCCACGTCCGCCGCCTCGCCGCCCGCCTCGCGCACCACGGCGAGCAGCTGGTCGAGCGCGCGCGCGAACTGCTCGGCGAATGCCGGCGGCTCGCCCGCCTGCCCTTCGCTCCAGCCTGCCATTCCGGCCACGAACAAGAGCCGCCCATCGAGCGGCGCGAGCACGCCGTGGCTGAAGCCATTGGGCGCCGCGAGCGACGCCGGGTTCACGACCTGGAGACGCACACGTCCCCCTTGGGCATGAGCGTCAGCGCCTGCCCGTTCGTTTCCGAAGCGGCGGGGCCCAACAGCGCCAGCGTCGCCTTCGCCACCTCGGCGGGTGTGATCAGCCGCTCCTGTCCCGCACTCGCCAGCACCGAGGCGAGCGCCGTCTCGGGCGAGCGGCCGGTGCGCGCGACCACGTAGTCGATCGTGCGCTGCGTCATCGGTGTGTCGACGTAGCCCGGACAGAGCGCGTTGATGGTGACGCCGCTGCCCGCGAGCTCCAGCGCCACCGAGCGCGTGAACCCGATCACGGCATGCTTGGCCGCGGAGTAGTGCGACACGTAGCGCGCGCCGGCCAGGCCCGCGACGCTGGCGATGTTGACGATGCGACCGAAGCCGCGGTCGCGCATCGCCGGCGCGAACTGGCGCGTGCACAGGAACGTGCCCGTGGCGTGGGCGTCGAGCATGGTGCGCCAGTCGCTGAGCGTGAGCCGCTCGAACGGCGCCGAGCCGGCGTCGCCGGCGGCGTTCACCAGGACGTCGACGGTGCCGGCATGCTGGAACGCGCGCGCCGCGAGCGTGCGCACCTGCGCCTCGTCGGAGACGTCGCAGGGCACGCCCCAGGCGCGGCCGCCCCGCGCGCGCAGCGACGCGGCGACCGCCTCCACCTCGGCCGCGGTGCGCGCGGCCACGATCACGACCGCACCCGCGTCCGCGAGCGCGGTGACGATGGCGGCGCCGATCCCGCGACCGCCGCCGGTCACGACCGCGCCGCGGCCGGCGAGCATGCCCACCGGGCTCACGCCACGCTCCGTGGTGCGAGTACCGCGAGCACCGCTTCGGAGAGAATTCCGCCCAGCACGCCGATGGTCTGCTCGCCCTCTTCCGCCGTCGCCTCCGCGGGCCAGCCGAAGTAGGCGCGTGGTCCCCCGGCCTGCTCGAACGTGGTGCGGCCGTCGCGGATCGCCTGCGACAACGATGCCGGCACCGGCGGCAGCGAGCGCTGGATCGCGCTGCGCACCAGGTCCGGGCGCGTGGCGAGCACCACGGAGCCTTCGTAGCGCCCGGCGTGACAGGCGCCGCTCCGGAACTCGTCCGTGAGCTTCGCCGCGTGCTCGCGCCGCGTGAGGTCGGGACAGACGAGGCGCTTCGCGCCACGCGCCGCCGCGAGCCGGCCGGCCTCGGCGAGCGCTCCCAGGTGCGCCGGGTCCAGGTGCGCGTTCGCGATCGCGAGCGCGGCGAAGCCGTGACGCTCCGCCTCGACCGCCAGGTCCGCGACCAGCGCCGCGATCGTTCCCGGCGCGACCGAGAGCGTGCCCGCGAATCCCGCGCCGAACGGCGCCGCGCTGTACTCGAGCGGCGGCAGCAGCAGCGCGAGGAGTCCCCGCGATTCGAGCCGGGCGGCCGCCGCGCGTGCCATCGCCACCGCGATCAGGCCGTCCGTGCCGAGGGGCAGGTGCGGTCCGTGGGCCTCGATGGCGCCCACGGGCAGCAGCACCACCGTGCGCGAGCGGTCCAGGTCGCGCACGTCCTCCCAGGTGAGCTCGGCCAGTTCGCGGATGGGCAAAGTCGCTTCCTCTTGCCGGCCGCGCGGGCCGGCGGTCATGATGCGGCGGATGCGCACGCACCCTACCACGCTCCCCGAGCGCGCCGCAGCCGAAGCACGGCTGCCCGAGCGGCTCAACATCGCCGACCGATTCCTGGATGCGCGCGTGCGCGAAGGCCGCGGCGAGCGTCCGGCGCTGCTCACCGACGCGGGCACGCTCACGTATCGCGACGTGCAGGCGCTCGCCGAGCGCTGGGCGCGGCTGCTCGCCGAGGCGGGTGTTTGCTGCGAGCAGCGCGTGCTGATCGCGCTCCCCGACGGTCCCGACTTCGTCGGCGTGCTCTTCGGCACGCTCAAGCTCGGCGCGGTGGTGGTGATGGTGAACCCCGGCATGCCGGCGGGCGACGTGCGCTACTTCCTCGAGTACTCGCGCGCGCGCGCCGTGGTGGTCGCATCGGCGTGCTCGGCGGCGTTCGCGGAGGCGGCGCGCGGCCTGCCCACGCCGACGACCCTGCTGGTCGCGGACGACCCCGCGCTCCAGGCGCGGCTGGCGGCGGCACCGGCGGGCCTGCCCACGTTCGACACGCACGGGGACGACGCCGCGATGTGGCTCTTCTCCGGCGGCACGACGGGTCGACCGAAGGCCGTGGTCCAGAGTCACCGTTCGTATGCCAACACGACCGCGCTCTACGGGCAGGGCGTCATCGGCTATCGCGAGAGCGACGTCACGCTCTCCGTGCCCAAACTCTACTTCGGCTACGCCACCGGCTCGAACCTGTTCTTCCCGTTCTCGGTGGG
>DATLUU010000533.1:0-2562 GCA_035577885.1 Verrucomicrobiia bacterium | reverse complement strand
GCAGCACCTCGGGCCGCTCGAGCACCTCGCGCGCGGCCGCGCGCTCCCCCACTCGCGAGAGCTGCAGGCGCGCCAGGTGCGGATCGGGCGCGTCGGCCAGCGCGCGGCCGAGCGTCTCCGGGCTCACGGTCATCGTGAGGGCGATGCTATGCCGCCCGACGCCGGACTCCCGGCAGGACGGCGGGTGGCGCTCAGCGGCGGTGTTCGGGCATGGTCGAGCCGCCGACGTGCCGGTGCAGCCAGGTCATCAGCGGCTTCGAGTCCTCGAGGAAGGTCACCACGCGGTCCTTGGCCTTCTTCGTGGAGAGCCAGGCCGCCGGCTCCCACTGCTTCCACGTGATCAGGCCCTTCATGCGGAGCAGCTCGACACGGGGATGGTCCTTGTCGTAGCCCTTCGGCGCGGTCTTCAGCGTGTCGTGCGCCGTCACCTCCATGCCCTGCTTGCGGGCCGTCGCGACGATGCCCTCGAGCTGCGCGCCGGTCTTGTCGGCGGCGATCGCTTCGCGGAACCGTTCCAGCTGGTCGGGCGCCATCTGGTACATCCCGCACCCGGCGCCGAGCCCGTCGGCGCTGAGCGAGATGTAGCCCTCGCCGAGCGTCGCGGCGATGTTCGTCTTGTAGGGCGACTTGTCCTTGCTGAAGCGAACGTCGCGGTACGGGCGGAAGACGCGGCCCTCGCCGAACTGCGGTTCGAGCTCGGCGAGCAGCTCCTCCATCGGCGCGCGCACCTGGTCGTCGTAGACGGCCTTGTGCGCCTGCCAGTACGTCTTCGAGTTGTCCGCCTCGAGTCCCTCGAAGAACTCGAGCGCCTCGTCGCTCCATCCGCGGAACGCCATCGCCGCCTCCTCGCCTCACGTCATTGCGGAACCGCAAAAGCGTAGGCCAGGCCGCCGACAGAGTTAACCGGCGCGTAACCGCGCGGCGCTACGCTCGGAGACCGGATGACGGTGTCGAGGGAAGCCGAGTTCGTGCTGCGCACGGTCGAGGAGCGCGGGATCGAGTTCATCCGGCTGTGGTTCACGGACGTGCTCGGCACGCTGAAGTCGTTCGCGATCACGCCGCAGGAGCTCGAGGACGCGTTCGCGGAGGGGAAGGGGTTCGACGGGTCGTCGATCGACGGGTTCAGCCGGATCCAGGAGTCCGACATGGTCGCGATGCCGGACCCGTCGACGTTCCAGATCCTGCCGTGGCAGTCCGAGCACAACGTGGCGCGCGTGTTCTGCGACGTGCTGAACCCCGACGGGTCGCCGTTCGAGGGCGACCCGCGGTTCGTGCTCCGTCGGCAGCTCCAGCGGGCGGCCGACCTGGGGTATGCGTTCTACGTGGGGCCCGAGCTCGAGTACTTCTACTTCAAGGACTCGAACGGCACCGAGTTCCTCGACCAGGGCGGGTACTTCGACCTGACACCGCTCGACGTGGCGACCGACTACCGGAAGCGAACCGTCCAGTACCTCGAACAGCTTGGCATCCCGGTCGAGCTCGTGCACCACGAGGTCGCGCCGTCGCAGCACGAGATCGACCTGCGGTTCACCGACGCGCTCGCGATGGCCGACAGCGTGATGTCGTACCGGCTCACGGTGAAGGAGGTCGCGCAGGAGTTCGGCGTGTATGCGACGTTCATGCCGAAGCCCGTCGCCGGGGTGAACGGCAGCGGGATGCACACGCACCAGTCGCTGTTCGCCGGCGACCGGAACGCGTTCTTCGACGGGCACGACGAATATCACCTGTCGCGGGTGGCGAAGGGGTACATCGCCGGGTTGCTCGCGCACGCACGCGAGATCACGCTCGTGACCAACCAGTGGGTGAATTCGTACAAGCGGCTGGTGCCCGGGTACGAGGCGCCCGTGTACGCGTGCTGGGCGCGGCGGAACCGCAGCGCGCTCGTTCGCGTGCCGATGTACAAGCCGCGCAAGGAGGAAGCCGCGCGGATCGAGTTCCGTTCGCCCGACCCGGCGTGCAACCCGTACCTGGCGTTCGCGGCGATGCTCGCGGCGGGGCTCGCGGGGATCGAAGGCGACTACGAGCTCCCGCCCGAGGCCTCGAACAACATCTACGAGATGTCGGACGACGAACGCCGTTCGGCCGGGATCGACTCGCTGCCGCAGGACCTCCACGAGGCCACGCACGCCGCTGAGGAGTCGAAGGTGCTCCGCGACGCGCTCGGCGAGCACGTCCACGAGTGGCTGATCCGCAACAAGCGCGAGGAGTGGAGCGCGTACAAGGGCTACGTCTCCCCCTTCGAGCTCGAACGCTACCTTCCGGTCCTGTAGCAGCTCACAGCGCATAGAGCCGACGACAGGCCCATCGAGTGACATGCCCCTCGCGTGGGCCACCGCACGTTCCCAAACGCACCATATGCGTGGACGCGTGTGACCTTCGGGGTACTGACCCCCATGGCCTAAGTCTGGGGCGGCCCGCCGATGGCTGAGGTCGGGCAGGCGTCAACCCAGAGCTTCCACTCCACTGATCCCGGCGGAGGCGATGCGGGCCATGCGGGGCCGAACAGTGTGATCCGGGCTATGACGCGTCCGTCCCGCACAACGGTTCGAGGCTCCACCATGT
>DATLUU010000532.1:0-2634 GCA_035577885.1 Verrucomicrobiia bacterium | reverse complement strand
CCCGGTGGAACGGTCGGCGACATACCGATCGAGCGCGGCGATGCTGGTGCGCCACATGCGCTCGCAGTCCTTGTCGCCGAAGAGCTTCCAGCACTTGAGCAGGTACTCGTAGTAGGAATCGATCCCGCCCCCGACGTGGCTCGCGGGGTTCAGCCACTCGCCGGTCTCGACGTCGATCTCCTCGCCGACCAAGCCGATCTTCGAGCGCCGCTCGTAGAGCTGCATCACCGCGCGCTTGGCGCGGTCGTAGTAGATCGGCTTGTTCGTGAGCTTCGCCAGCGTGCCGAACTCGAGCAGCAGCGTTCCGATCTCGGCCGGGTTGGAGCGTGGATCGCTCGTCTCGCCGGTGCGCAGGTTCACGAACCGGTAGGGCATGCCGGTCGCCGAGTGGAATGCCGGCAGGAGCCGCAAGCCTAAGCTGTCGGCGAGATCGAGCAGCCGCCGATCGCCGGTCAGCTGGTAGCCCGAGAGCAGCCCGCCGAGCAGCCGGATCGTGACCTCGAACACCTGGACCCGATCGTCACGGTCGAACGAGAGCCGCTCCACGATCAGCTCCCGGGCGCTGTCCGCCTGCGGCGTGCAGCCCATCAGGAACAGGGCGTCCAGCGCATCGACCGGCGTCATGAGGACCGGCTGCTCGTACCAGTCGCGGAACTCCCTGCTGAGCGGCCGCACCTCGTCGTGCCCCCATGCGTAGCGCACGTAGGCGTGCCAGCAATGGAGCAGCTCCTGGCGCACGCTGTCGGCGAGCGCTTGTCGGTCCACCGGCGGGTCGTACCCAGTCGCGGGCCCGGCGGCGCGGGCGAGCGGGACGGCGCCTGCGGCCCAGAGGACGAACGCCAGCAACAGGCCGCGTACTCCGCGTCCCGCCGTCACCGGATGAGCACGATCTGCGAGCTGACGCGGCCGCTCGGGGTGGTGAGCGTGAGCACGTAGATCCCGCTCTCGACCTTGCCATGGGACCCGATGCCGTCCCAGCGCAACGTGTGGGCTCCGGCGACATCCGTGCCGTCGAGCAATGTCACGATGCGGCGGCCGAGGATGTCGTGGACCTCCGCCTTCACGTGCATCGCGGTGGGCAGCGAGTAGTCCCATGTCACCCGTTGGGCAGCGGGCAGCGGCCGCGCCTTGCTGAGCCACACGGCACCGCTCACCGGGGGCGGCGGTGATGAGCCGCCGGGTGTGGCGCGCGCGAGCCCCGCGAGCCCGGAGTGCAGGGTGCCGCCGATGATGGCGAAGTCGCCGCCGACCCAGATCGTCGTGTCCACGGGCAGGATCGCGAGGACCCGGCGATCGGGATGCGGGTCCCAACCCAGGCAGGCGCCGGTCGCGCGATCGAATGCCGCGAGGCCGGAGCGCGACTGGGTCCCGACGCTGTCGAACTCGCCGCCCACATAGACCGCCGCGGAGTCGAGGCCGATCGCGAAAACAGGTCCGTTCGCCCCCGCGGAGCCCCACGTCAGCGCGCTCGCGGACACAGAGTCGAGCGCCGCCACATTCCGGCGACGTGCGCCGCCGATGGTGTCGAACATGCCGCCCGCGAACACATGCCCGTCCGCCGCGGCGATCGCCCTCACGTTCGGAGCGGGGCCGACCAGGTCGATGGCGATCCCCGGCGTCCACGGGCGCCTCGCTCCGGTCGCGAGGTCGAGCGCGCCGATTCCCGGGCAAGCCTCCCCATCGAGCTGCGCGAAATACCCGCCCACGTAGAGCGTGCTGCCGTGGATCGCGAGCGCGTCCACCTCGTTGTCCGCGCTCGCGGTCCAGGGCAGCAGCGCCCCCGTCGCCGCATCGAACGCCGCCAGCCGCTGGCGTGGCTGTCCGGCCATCTGGCTGAACGTGCCGCCCATGAAGATCGTCGAGCCGTCGCTCGCCATGCTCATCACGTAGTTGTCGTTCTGGGGATCGAACGACGTCAGCGCGCCGGTCGCCTCGTCCACGGCGGCGACCAGGTAATGAGGC
The DNA here is from genome assembly GCA_035577885.1 of Verrucomicrobiia bacterium. Classification (GTDB taxonomy): domain Bacteria; phylum Eisenbacteria; class RBG-16-71-46; order RBG-16-71-46; family RBG-16-71-46; genus JAIOPA01. Next base: position 672 of record DATLUU010000532.1, on the reverse strand, counting down.
TGGCCGTTCACGTTGCCGAAGATCCCCGAGAAGTAGACGCGGCCACCGCCGGCGGCCATCGCGATGATGTTGTTGTCGGCGTCCGCGGTCCACGCGGTCAGCGCGCCGCTCACGACATCGACCGCGGCGAGACGGTTCCGGTCGGGCCAGTTCGTTCCGCTGAAGCGGCCACCCACGAGCACCGTGCTCGCGTCGCCGGCCAGTGCGAGGACCGATTCGTTGTACTCGGGACCGAAGCTGGACCTGGTCGCGTCGGCCGTGGTGTCGATCCATGCCACCGCACCTCCGCGACCGGTGAACGTCAGGTAGCCCAGCAGCAGTCGTGCCCCGACCAGCGTGAATGCCGAGGGGAAACCGGATGCCCACGGCCGGAGTCCGCCGTTGTAGGCGTCGACGGCCGCGGCGGCGTTGAAGCCGTAGCCGTTGATGGAGTCGAACGCGCCCCGTAGATAGAGCGTGCGGCCGGCGAGCACCATGTTCGTCACGCGGACCGGCGGGTGCACGGGGAGGCTGATGCCGAACGTCAACGACAGCGATGTGGCCGCGGCACTGCTCGCATCGAGTCCCGCGAGCTTGTCGCGCGTCTGGCCGGAGACCTGCGAGAACTGCCCGCACACGAACACCGTGTCGCCCTGCACCAGGACCCTGTCCACGGCGCCGTCGGGCGCCGGG
>DATLUU010000531.1:0-2820 GCA_035577885.1 Verrucomicrobiia bacterium | reverse complement strand
CGAAACGCCAGCAGGATCATGGTCGCGTCGCGGTGGCCGTGGCGCCCACGCGCACGCGCGGCATGCATGAGTTGTGTCACCTGCTCCTCGGTGAGGTGTTCGCCCTCCGGGCGATAGTGCTCGTTGGGCGCGCGGGTGGGTGTCGTTCTCATGGCTTCCTCGCGATCTGCCAGTCGCGCACGAGATCGATGATATGGGCGCGCATCGCGTCATCATCCGTGTCGAGGTGCTCGAAGTCCGCGTCGGTGTCCAGCATGTCCATCGCGACCCTTACGGGGTCGCAGTCGTAGATCGACCCGTCGAATTCCTCGCTGTTGGCGTAGCCGTTCTCCACGGCGCGGTCACAGGAGGCCCAGATCTGGTCGCGAAGGCTGATTTCCGTCATTGCACTCTCCCTTTGGTTGTCCGAAAGTGTCCGTATAATAACCCTTTTACGTACAGTTAGTTAGTAGGTAGTTAAGTTGTTGATATATAAGATATAAATACGAGCCTCGGAGGGCGATTTACCCCCGAGGCTCGATATTATTTTACGTACAGTTTAGGGCGATCAAACTCTCCTCTCCGTAGCATCTCCCCCAGGGCCGCCTTCTGGGTCCACAGTTCGTCCATGACGGCCTCCGGACCAACGTGGACCGTTCCGGCGTCCACGATGTTCCGGAGCACTCTGATCGACGCCAGCCGCATCAGTAGCTTGACGCTGTTCTCCTGCTCGCGGGTCATGCGTACGCCCGCCGCGGCACGAGCCGGAGCCCGTTCGTCCGTTGGACGATGTCCCGCGGCTCGCGGGCCGGTACCCTCGGGGCGCCGAGTATCCGCCGCGGATACCGCTTTGCCCCGGCGGCGCGGAGCCGCCCGCGCTCGTAGTGCCGCTGGCACACCTGGTCCCACCCGTCGTACTCGGCCGGGAACGGTCGCCCGGCGAGGTAGTCCTCCCACCCTCGGTTGGAGAATGAATTGGGCATCACTAGCTTGACGTACTCTGCGTTCGTGGTCATGGAGATTGATCTCCCTTTCGATGTTGAGATTTCTACGCCGCCGCCTCCCGCTCGCCCCACGGCAGCCCGTAGTGGCCGGCGCAGATGGGGCCGTACCCCACCGACGTCGACCGCTCGTCGATCAGCGCCCGGTTGCAGAAGCAGCACGCCCCGGTCAGATGGCCGTATGCCGCGGCCGTCCCAGCCGGGTCGCTCGCCATCGCGCGCAGCCCGCGGGTGATCGCCGCGATCGTCGCGGCGTCGTACCGACGGCACGGCTCGTAGGCCCCGTCCCGCGTGACGCGCCCGTACCAGTCACCCCGGTCGGCCGACGTGACGTTGATCGAGCCCGGCACGCGCGCCCGCGCTCCGGCGAGCGCCAGGCGCAGGTCGCCGTCCGGCCCGCGCAGCAGGATGGCCGGGCGCCTGAGGCGCCGCTGGGCGCGGTCGAACAGCTCGATGATGCCGGCGACGGAGCCGATTTCCGCCGTGGTGGGCGCGGGCGTGTCGGCCCGTGCGACGAGCTTGTCGACCCATTCCCACTGCTTGGGGGAGAGGCCGCGTCGTCCTGCGGCCTGGGTGATGAGCGAGGACGCGAACTCGCGCCCCCGGGGATCGAGCCGCGGCAGCGCGGCCTCGAGCGCACTTATGTCGGTCATGAGGATCTCCTCTGGCGAAGCGTCATCGGCGGGTGATACGCCCTACACCCGGAGGCGGCGTCTAGCCGCCTTTCTGCTATTTTGTATATCGCCCGTCAGGCCCGCGTAATCGAACGATGCCTGTCCCGGACTGCCGAAGGTTTTCAATCCAGCGTTCTCGTTCGACCGGGTCTTTTGGGCTGCAGGACCAATATTGCTCGGCTCGTATCTTTCTCACCGAGGCTCCTCTCTTGAGATTGGCTTGAGGTGTATGGCCATTCAGACCGTCTTTCCAGCGCTGTACTTCTTCGGGGGTCTTGAGGCTAAAAGCCTCAAGATTATTATCTTTCCGTGTGGTGATCCTGATGTTGCCGATTGCGTATGCCCCGCGATCGCCCTTGCGGGCCATCACGTAGCCTGTACCTCTTTCGGAGAGGTGCCCCGATTCGGTCCAGATCGTTAACCATTCATCGAATGTTAGGTTAAATTCGATGTTTCGATAGCGCGAGCTACGAATCTGTTGGCGATAGGCGCGGTAGTTCGGGTCACTCCACTGGCTCAATGTCCACCCTTTCTTAGCTTGGCCCGATGCTCCGCATATCGACGCTGAGCATCCGTCTGTTGGCGTGGAAGCAGCGGTAGCCATCCGTAGCCGGCGACCCACTCCTCGTCGTCCCATTTCATGTCGTCGTCCGCGTCGAGTGAGGAATAGAGTCGACGTGTGGTGGTGATCCTACGCGCTTCCGGTGGAACAGTCCAGGCATACGTATTGCTAAACCACCTGCCCCTGTACCACAGCCCGCGGAACTCGCCGATGATCCGCGGCCGCTTCTCGCCCGCGGTCCACAGCACGAGCTTGTTGCCCGAGCCGATCTTGCTCACGAGCGACCGGTGGAGCTTCTTCGTCACCTTGCCGGACCGCCGCTTCCGGAGCTGCGGCTCGAGATGATCCGCGATGAAGCACTGCGTGTCGCTCAGCTCGGCCGTGTTCCGCCACGACAGCACGCCGTTGTGGAACACGAGCGTCGTGTCGTTCGCGACGAACGGGTGGCACGCGCCCGGCGTCACGGGGCCGGACGTCCGGAGCCGCCAGTGGAGCACGAGGTCACCCGTGCTCGTCTCGCGCAGCTCCTGGTACCGCGCCCACTGGGCGTCGAGAGTCTCGAGCCCCTTGGCGTAGCGCAACTCGCCGTCGGCCGCGCCGATCC
>DATLUU010000530.1:0-2281 GCA_035577885.1 Verrucomicrobiia bacterium | reverse complement strand
GGGCACGGTGATCTGCTACACCGACTCCACGATCGGCCTGCCGCTGCTCACGAGCTACGCGCTCGCCCGCCACGCGCCGCGGCCGCGGAAGCGGCTCTACGAGAAACGCGACGACTTGATGAAGCGGCTCAAGCAGGCGTACGTCGAGCACGGCCGCGCCAGCGAGGGCGCTTCGAAGCGGTGAGCGAAGCGCGCTGGCGCTTCACCACGATCGCGCACGCGACGCACCGCATCCTCGGGCCGCTCGCGACGGACACGGTCGAGCGCGCGCTGACACGCGCCGCGTACCTGGACCAGGGCGCGGCCGGGCTGGTGCTCGACGTCGGCTGTGGCAAGGGCGAGTTGCTGCTGCGCGCGCACCGTCACCTGGGCGGAGCGGCGCTCGGGATCGAGCCGAACCCGGAGTTCGCCGCCGCCGCGCGGGAACGTGCGCGCGAGTGGGGTCTCACCGCGCAGGTCACGATCGAGGAGTGCCGCTGGCAGGACCTGCCCGCGCCGCCCGCCGGCGTGTCGCTCGCCATCTGCACCGGCAGCGTGCACGCGTTCGGCAGCTTCGGCGATGCGTTGCAGGCACTGCATTCCGTCGTCGCTCCGGGCGGCCTCGCGCTGGTCGCGCCCGGCTACTGGAAGCGCGAGCCGGCAGCGGAGTACCTCGCCGGGCTGGGTTCGACGCGCGACGAGCAGGACGACTGGGACGGGACGCTCGCGCGCGCCGAGGGCGCGGGCTGGCGCGTGCGGCAGGCGCACGCGAGCACGCGCGAGGAGTGGGACGCCTACGAGCGCGCGTACGCCGACAACGTGCGCGTGTGGTGCGCGGCGCATCCCCACGACCCGGACGCGCCGGCATTCGCGGAGCGGATCGCGAGCTGGAGCGCACTCGTCGAGCGCCACGGGCTCGACACGCTGGGCTACGCACTGCTGCTGCTACAGCGCGGCTGAACGCCGCGGCCCCGCCCGGAACTCCGGACGGGGCCGCGTGCACACACGGCAGCGTCACTCCGCTTCGTCGATGCCCGAAGGCTCCATCCACATCAACGACTCGGCGAACTCCAGCCCACCGGTCCCGCGCGCCGCATCCTCGGTGCGTTTGTTCCACGCCTCGCGCGACTCGCGCGCGATCTCGGGCAGCTTCTTCCCCTTGAGCCCGTTGTTGAGCGCCGGCAGGTCCTTCGCCAGCAGCGCGTCGAAGTCGGTCTCGCCCTTCTTCAACTCGTTGTCGAGCACGTCAGCGAGCGCGATCTGCCCGTTCGTCGGCCGGCCGTCGTAGCCGTTCACCTTGCCGTAGAGGTCGCCCAGCTGCTCGCGCAGCCGCTCCTCGCCGGTCAATCGGCCGCCCTCGCGCGCGGCGACGATCGTGCCGCGGAACGCTTCGACCTTGTCGGCGAACGCGCTGAGCTTGGTCGCGAGCGCGTCCTTCCCCAGCGACTTCGCGCGCGCACGCGCCGAATCGCGCACGCCCTGGATGCTCTCCACCGTGTAGGTGAGGTCGCCGAGCCGGTCGTAGAGCCGGTTCACGAGCTTCACCTGCTCGGCGCGGTCGGCGGCGGTGTGCGTGGAGCGCGGGTCCCCCACCAGTGTGAACGTGGTCGTGAACACGTCCTTGTTCTTGGTCAGCTTCGCCGTGTACGTGCCCGCGGCGGCGCGAGGTCCGACATTCGCGAACTGGTTCGGCACCAGGTTCGCGGCCGGCGGCAGCTTCGGGCCCTTCAAGCGCATCGGCCACTCCACGCGGTTGATGCCGCTCCGGCGGCCGCCGTTGATCGTCGCCAGCTTCTTCCCCGATGCGTCGAACACCTCGAGCCTCAGGTCGCCGATCAGGTGCCGCTTCTTCAGGTAGTAGGTGATGATCGCGGACTCGGGCAGCTCGTCGCCGCTCCAGCCGTTGCTGCCGGAGAAGCGCTGCTCCTGGCGCGGGATCGCGAGCGGGTTGGGCCGCGTGTCGAGGAACGCCGCGTCGGCCGCGAGCTTGTCGCGCGTGAGCGAGCGCAGCGGCGAGAGGTCGTCGATCACGTAGATGCCGCGGCCGTGCGTGGCCAGCAGCAGGTCGCCCTCGCGCGGGTGGATCGCCAGGTCGCGCACCGCGACGTTGGGGATGCCGGCCTTCACCTGCGCCCACTGCCTGCCGCCGTCGAGCGAGCAGTAGAGCCCCCACTCCGTTCCGGCGAACAGCAGGTCCGGGTTCACCGGGTCCTGCCGCACGCAGTGCGCGTAGCCGGTCATCACCGCGGGATCGGCGAGCGCCGTCCACGTCTTGCCGAAGTCGTGGGTCACGAACACGTGC
>DATLUU010000529.1:0-12306 GCA_035577885.1 Verrucomicrobiia bacterium | reverse complement strand
GAACGGCACGCCCATCCGGGTTTCGGCCATCGCCGACCTCGACGCGGCGCTGCTCGTGACCGGGTTCCCCTACGATGTGCGCGAGCACCCCGGGCGCCACGTGCCGCTGTTCCAGGAGTTCCTGCTGCGCGCACAGGGCGTGCGCCGGGACGGCTCGGCGGCGCTGAACCTCTGCTACGTGGCGATGGGCCGGTTCGATGGAATGTGGGAAGGCGATCTCAGCCCATGGGACGTCGCCGCGGGCTCCCTGATCGTGCGCGAGGCGGGCGGCGTCGTGACCGGCTACCGGGGCGAGTCGTTCCATCTCGACGGCCGGCGCATCGTCACCGCGAACCCGACGCTGCATGCAAAACTCCTGACCGTGGTCGCGCTGCACCCGGAAGCGGGTGCGCGAACGCCATCCTGACCGCCCGATGTACGATACTGGCTCGCGTCTCCGCGGCGTTCGCTGGCATGCTTGGACTCGTATCCCCCCTCGAACCGAACAGGTACCCCCCATCGAGATGTTCCCGCAGAAGGTCGCGCTGCGAGAGCTCCGCGCGTCCGTCGCCGTCGCGGCCGCGGCGCGGCTCGACGCCGGCGTGAGCGCGCGCGTGCCCGAGCATGGCCACCGCTGAGCTGCGCTGGCCCCCGGCCCCCCACCGCGCCGGGTTCACGATCACCGACGACACCGACGCGGCGACGTTCGAGGCCGTGCGCGCGGTGTACGACGTGCTCGACGAGCACGGCGTGCGTGTCACCAAGACGGTGTGGGCGTTCCCGCCCGTGGAGCCGTGCGGCATCCCCGCGCTGCCGCCCTCGATCCTGCGCGGCGTCACGCTCGCCGACCGCGACTACCGGGCCTACTGCGAACGGCTCGCCGCGCACGGGTTCGAGATCACGCTCCACGGCGCCACGGCCGGGAACAACCGCCGGGAGACGATCGAGCGCGCGTTCGCGGAGCTGGACCGGAGCTTCCCGCGCGCGGCGACGTACATCTGCCACGCGAAGAACGCGGACAATCCCTACTGGCAGGAGAAGGTGGTGGCGAGCGGGCCGCTGCGCTGGGCGCTGGCGCGCTACGCGAAGGGGCACCACTGCTATGGCGAGGACCCCACGAGCCCGTACTTCTGGGGCGACATCTGCCACGAGCGCATCCGCTACATCCGGCTCTTCCGCACCCGCAACGTGAACGTGCTCGCGGACAATCCATCGATGCCGTACTACGAGCGCGAGAAGCCCTATGTGCGCGCCTGGTTCAGCGCCTGCAAGCGGAGCTTCGCCGCCGTCACCCAGGAACAGGCACTCGCGGGCCTCGAGCGCGACTGGGGCATGTGCGTCCTCTACCAGTACATGCATCGCTGGGGCGATCCGGCCACCGGCTCCGCGAGTCCCGCGCTGGTGGAGGGTGCCCGACGGCTCGCGGCGCACCCGGCGATCTGGTGCGACACCGCGACCGCGTTGCTCGACCGCCTGCGGCTCCTTCACGGCGTGTTCCTCGGCTCGCACGGGCGCACGCTGTGGCTCGTCAACACCAACGACCGGCCGGTGGATCGCCTGCAGATCGAGACCGGCGCGCGTCCCGCGCGAGCGACCGAGGGTGTCTCCGTCTCGGGCGACGTGCTCGTCGTGGAGCGGCTCGCTGCCGGCGCCACGCTGCGGCTCGAATGCGACCGCGCGGTCGAGGCGCACGGCCGCACCGCGGTGAGGCTGGACGATGCGGGTCGTGGACATGCTTCGTTCGGGCACGGCGAGGTGTGGTTCGCCGCCGGCGACCAGCCCTGGACCGTCCACGACATCCACGTCCCGGCACGCGGCCACGTGCTGCGCTTCGAGCGCGGGCTGGAGGCGACGGCGCCGCGCTCGCGCGCGGCCGATCACGAGCTCACGAGCCTGTTCTGTCTGCAGGCCGCGATCGTGGGGCGCGAGATGCTGCTCAAGGGCCGGCACGTCGACAGCAATCGCTGGCTCGGCTCCGACAAGATCACGCTCGAGAACCACGACACCTGGGAATAAGGTCGCCCTACGCCGCCGCGCGCTCGTCGCGTGGCTCGAGGCGCGCGCGCACGCACCCGATCAGCGCCTTCATGTCGTAGGGCTTGGTGTGCACCTCGTCGGCGCCCATCTCGATCGCCAGCCGGCGGTCGCTCTCGCCGGAGCGCGCGCTGAGGATGAAGATGGGGATGTGCCGGAAGCGTTCGTCGAACTTGAGCGCGCGGCAGACCTTGTAGCCGTCGAGGCGCGGCAGCATCAGGTCGAGGATCATCAGGTCAGGCAGGGCCTGGCGCGCGAGCGCCAGGCCCTGCTCGCCGTCGCTCGCCTGCAGCACCTCGAACCCCGCGGCTTCGAGACCGAAGCGCAGCACGGTGAGGAGATCCGGTTCGTCGTCCACGATGAGGATGCGCGGCTTGCTGTCGGGCATGGGATCCTCGAGGCGGGTCGTGGTGTCGGCCTCACGGGGTTATCGGCCGTGCGGCCGGGTGCCATGAGGACGTGGGTACCGCGGGTTGAGGGTGCGCTCTCACGCGCTGGAAGCCCGCGCCACAGAGGGTTCAGCGCACGTCCGGGTCGCGGGTGAAGAACGCCGACCGCTTCTGCTCCTCCCCCGTCAGCACGTCGCGCACCACCAGGTCGAGCCGGTAGCTGCCGGGGGCCAGCGAGTGGATCGGCACGCTCAGGAACTGTCGCCGCACCGTGCCGAGCACGACGTCCTGCCGCGTCACCCCGAGCCCCTCGCCGTCGTGGCGCGGCGACAGCCAGCGCTGGATCCAGATGCGGTTGTCGGGCGTGGCGGCGTGCACGGTGGTCTCGTACTCGAACCGGCCCTGCCCCTCGGGATCGCGCGCGAGGTGGTAGACCTCGAAGTAGGCGACCAGCGGCTGGCCGGGACGGACGCGGCCGGAGGGGTTCGCGTCCAGCTGCACGGCGTTCTCGAGCACGGGCGGCACGCCACAGGTGACGAGCAGGTCGCTCACGCTCAACACGGAGTCGATCGCGGGCACGTGCACGAACGCGCGCCGCGCGCCGCGCCGGCCGCCGCCGCGCACGCTGGTGCCCACGACGTAGTCGCCCGGCGCGAGCGCGAGCTGGAATCCCGCCACGCGCTGCCCGCCGGCATCGCAAGCCGAGGTCGAGAGCGGACGGCGGTCGCGTGCCACCTCGTGCATCGTGCTGTCCAAGACGACCAGGTCGGCCATCAACGAGTCCGCCGGACCCGCGGGTGCGGCGACGCCGGCGAACAGCGTGGGCACGCCGCGCTCGCCCTCGAAGCGCGCGAGCTCGCTCGACACGTCCAGCGGCCGGGCGCCGGGCGGCAGCGTCGGGAACACACCCTTCAAGCCGGGGGTCGTGATCACGTCGAGGTTCGCGACCACCTGCGGGTCGGGGATCGGGTCGGTGTCGTAGTCGCGCGACGGCGGCAGCTCGTAGTGCTCGTTCAGCTGGCGATCCTGCATCACCGCGACCATGCCGAGCTGGGGATAGGCCCACACCAGCACGTTCACCGGGAACGCGACCTGGTTGAGCCCGCTGGCCAGGCCATAGAGCCCAACGCCCACCGGGTTGTACGTCGCCGCCTGCGGCGGCCCGTAGCGCACGTAGATGTCGCCGCGCTCGTCCCATTCCCGCCGCGCGGGGTCGTAGAACAGGAAGTAGGCCTGCGCCACGCGCGCCCAGTATTCGAGCTGCGCCTCGTTCTCGCGCGTCACCAGGTCCGGGTCGTTCTCGCTCCAGAAGCGGCGCGTGAACTCGGCGCGCTGGCTCTCCGGCAGCCGGCCGAACGCCATCGTGTCCTGCTCGGTGACGAGCGGCGCGAAGTCCTCGAAGCGGTCGCGCACGCTGCGGCGGAGCCGGGTGAACGCGAGGCGGAACAGGCTGTCGGCGCCCGGGACGTCGCCCTGCCGCCAGCGTAGCGACGCGCCGGCGAGCTGGCAGTCGGCGCGCGAGCGGTCGAACTCGAGCGCGTGGTCGGAGGCGCTGCGGGCCGCGGTGAGGTCGCCCTTCTCCACCAGCAGGGCCGAGAGCATGAGCCACGCGTCGGTGCGCTTCGGGTCCAGCCGCGCGCAGGCGGAGAAGTGCTCGATGGCGCGGTCCAGCGAGCGGCGCTCGAGGTACTTGAGCCAGTCGCGGCGCCACGCCTGGCCGAGCCCCATGCGCGCATCGGCGTTGTCGGGGGCGATCAGCAGCGCGCGCTCGTAGCGCAGCCGCGATTGCTTGGTGAAGCCGGCGTCGGCGTAGGTGCGCGCGAGCTTCAACTGGAGGTCGGCGCGCTCGGGCACGAGATCGCACGCCTGCTCCAGCTCGTGGATCGCGATGCGGCGGGAGTCGAACGTGTGCCGCGTGAGCCGCTGCTCGGCGTTGGCGAGCAGCCGGTCGGCCTCGCGCTCCGAGGCAGGCGCGGACGGCGGCCGCGTCGACGCCCCCCACGCGGGGGCCGGGACCAGCAGCATCAACGCCAGCAGCAGGGATCGCACGCGCATCCTCGACGGGCAGTATCGAGGGGTCGCCGGGCGTGGGTCAATGGCTTAACGCCCGGCGAGGTCGCTGCGGCGCGCGAACTTGACGGGCGGCGAGCGGGGCGGGGATAGTGCGCTCATACGTGAAGATATCTTCAACCGTTCACGTCAACGGCTTCCGTCCCGGAGAAACGCCCATGCCCAGCCCCCGCCCGACCCACCGCCGCCGGCCCGCGCGCGCACGCCGCCCGGCCGGCGCGCGCCCGGCCGTGGCTCCCGCCGCCGAGCGCGTGCGGCGCGCGCTCGAGGACCAGGCGCACGTCGAGCGGCTGTCGCGCATGTTCCGGGCGCTCGGCGACCCGACGCGCAGCAAGATGGTGTACGCGCTCTCGCTCGGCGAGCTGTGCGTGAGCGATCTCGCGGTGGCGCTCGGCGCCTCGCTCTCGGCGACGTCGCACCAGCTCCGCATCCTGCGCGACCTGGACATCGTGCACGTGCGACGCGACGGCAAGAGCCAGCGCTACACGCTCAACGAGGCGGCATTCGGCTTCTGCTCGCCCCGCGTGTGCCAGGCATGGAAGAGCGCGCTCGGCCCGGGGTCTCCCGCCCCCGCGAGCCCGCTCGTCCGCCCCGGGGAGCGCTGACCCATGTTCGAGGCGTTGATCATCACGCTCCGAGAGGGCGTGGAGGCGGCGCTGGTGCTCGCGATCGCGAGCGGGCTGCTGCGCCGCCAGGGCCGCGGCGACCAGGTGGGCGCGCTGCTCGGCGGCGCCGGCGTGGCGCTCGTCGTCTCGGCGGTGCTCGCCGTGCTCGCCACCCGCCTCACCTACAACGAGGAGATCGTCGAGGGCGTGGCCATGCTCGTGGGCGCGGTGTTCGTGCTCACGCTCACGGTGTGGATGTGGCGCGCGGCGCCGCGGATGAAGGAGGAGATCTCCTCCGGGCTCGCGCGTGGCGCGGCGCGCGGCGCGCTGGGCGTGGCCGCGTTCGGGTTCGTGATGGTGGTGCGCGAGGGCTTCGAGACCGCGGTGTTCCTCGCCGCGGCGCAGTTCAACTCCAGCGGCCTCGCGCTCTGGGCCGGCGCGCTCGTGGGGTTGGCGCTCGCGGCCGCGTTCGGGGTCGCGTTCGCGCGCGGCGCACTCAAGATCTCGCTGAAACCCTTCTTCTCCCTCACCACCGCCGTGCTGCTGCTGGTGGCGTTCCAGCTCGTGGTCGGCGGGCTGCACGAGCTGTCCGAGGGCCGGGTGCTGCCCGCCTCGCGCACCGAGATGGCGCTGGTGGGGCCCATCGTCAAGAACGAGCTGCTGTTGTTCACGCTCACGCTGGCGCTGGCGGTGGGCTGGATGCTGATGGGCGCGGGGCGCGTGAATGCGCCCGCGACGCCGGAACCCGGATCTTCACCGCAGTCGCGCCTCGCGCGCGCCCACGTCGCGCGCGAGCACGCGTGGCGGCGCGGGCTCGGGGGGCTCGGGCTCGTGGTGGTGGCGCTGCTCGCGGCGTCGTTCGTGTCGCGCGCGCGCATCCCGGCGGCGGAGCCGGCGACCGCGCTCGCGCCCGAGGGCGCTGCGGTGTCGTTCGACGCCGGGCTCCTCGCGGACGGCCGCATGCACTTCTTCGAGACCCCGCTCGGCCAGGGGAGCGCGCGCTTCTTCGCCATCCGCGTCGCCGGCGACGTGCGCACGAACCTGGACGCGTGCGAGATCTGCGGGCCGATCGGCTACTTCCTCGAAGGCGGCGCTGCGGTATGCCGCAACTGCACCTCGCCGATCGCGCTCTCGTCGCTGGGGCGGCGCGGCGGCTGTAATCCCATCCCCGTGCGCTCGCGGGTCGAGGGCGCGCGCGTGATCGTGGACATCGCCGACCTCGCCGCCGCGGCGCCGCTGGCGAAGGGACACTGACCGTGCACCTGAGGCTCCTGTGGCGGTCGCTGCGCGCGCGACGCTCGCGCGTGCTGCTGGCGCTGCTCGCGGTCACGCTCGGCACCGGGGTCGCGACCGCGCTCGGCACGCTCGCGCTCCAGGTCGGCGACGACCTCGCGCGCACGCTGCGCGCCGCCGGGCCCAACTTCGTCATGCGCCCGGAGGGAGCCTCGTGGCGGCCCGACGCGACCGGCGGCCTCGATGTCGCGCGCGCGGGCGTGTCGCTGCCGGAGAGCGCCGTGGCGGCACTGCGCTCGACGTTCTGGCGGAACAACGTGCTCGCCGCGGCACCGGAGCTGGATGTGCGGCTGAAGGTGGCTGGCCGCGACGTCGGAGCCAGCGGCACCTGGTTCGCGCACGACCTCGTCACCTCGGCTGGCCCGTGGCGGACGGGGCTCGGGGCGCTCCACCCGAACTGGCGCATCGAGGGCGAGTGGCCCGCGGACACGAGCCACGCCGTGGCGATCGGTCGGGCGCTGGCGCGCGAGACCGGGACGAGCCTCGGCGAGGAGCTGGCGCTCGCGAGCGGATCGCGTCAGCTGAGCGCGCGGGTCGCGGCGGTCGTGGACGCGGGCGGCTTCGACGACCGCAAGCTCTGGCTACCCCTGTCGCTGGCCCAGGACCTGGCCCAGCGAGGCGCCGAGGTGGACCGCGTCGCGCTCTCGGCGCTGGTCAAGCCCGAGCCCGGCGCGCGCGGCGGCTTCCGACCGCCCGACCCCGCGCGCGACCCGCAAGGCTACGAGCGCTACATGTGCACGGCCTACCCCGCGAACGTGGCGCGGGATCTCTCCACCGCCGTCCCCGGCGCCGAGGTGGTGCCGCTCACCGAGCTGGTGGCGGGCGAGGCAACGGTCGTATGGCGATTGAACCTGCTCATGCTGCTGCTGGCGCTCGCCGCGCTCACCGCATCGACGCTGGGCCTGGTCTCCACCACCACCGCCGGCGTCGTCGAGCGCTCGCGCGAGTTCGGCCTGCTGCGCGCACTCGGCGCCACCTCGTCGCAGCTCGCGACGCTGCTCCTCACCGAGTCGCTGGTGGTGGCGCTCGCGGGCGGCGCGCTCGGCTGGCTCCTCGGCACCGTCACGGCCGTCGCCATCCGCGGCGAAGCGTTCGCGTCACCCGCCGCCGCCCAGCCGCTGCTGCTGCCGCTGGCGCTGCTCGTGGCGGCCGTGGTCGCCGTCGCGGGCACGGTGGGACCGATGCGGTTGGCACTTCGCTTCGACCCCATCGAGGCGCTCCGTGCTTGACCCGCGCACGCGCATGGAGGCCCGGCTGCTGTGGGCGTCGCTGTGGAGGCGCCGCGGCACCGCGGGGCTCGCGGCCTTGGCGGTCGCGATCGGGGCCTCGGTCGCCGCCGCGCTCCTGCACGTCTCCGGTGACGTGAGCGTGAAGCTCTCGCGCGAGCTGCGCGCGTTCGGCCCGAACCTGGTGCTGGCGCCCGCGGCCGCGGGCGGCGAGCGCACGCTCGACGAGCGCGAGGCGCGTGCGCGCTGTGCGGCGGCGGGTGTGAGCCTCGTGCCCGAGCGTCACGGCAGCAAGCCCGGTTACCTCGGCGCCAGCGCGATCGGTGGGCCCGTGCTCTACGCCAGCGCGCTCGTGGACAATCACGCCATTCCCGTCGCCGGCGCAGACTTCGACGCACTGGGGGCGCTGCACCCGTCGTGGAAGTGGGGCGAGACCACGCGAACGATCCCTCTCAAAGCGGGTGCCGGCGAGGCGCACGCCGGGGCATCCCTCATGCGGCGGATGGGCTGGAGGGTGAACGACAAGCTCGTGCTCACGAGCCCCGACGGTGCCCGTCGACTCGAGGTGATGCTCGACGAGGGCTTCGCATCGGGCACCAGCGACGAGGAAGCGCTCTGGCTGTCGCTTGCGGCGGCGCAGTCGCTCGCCGGCCAGCCCGGCCGCTTGAGTCTCGTCCAGGCGCGCGTCGCCGGCGGCCCCGAAGCCGTGGAGCGTGTGGCCGCGAAGCTTGGCGGCGGCGGCATGGAGGCGCTCCCGCTGCGCGCGCTATCGGCCACCGAGCAGGGACTGCTGGACCGCATGCGGCGGCTGATGCTGCTGGTCACGCTTGCCGCGCTCGCCGCGGGCGCGCTTTCCGCCTACGGCACGCTCACGGACCTGGCACTCGAGCGCAAACGCGAGATCGCGCTCTTGAAGGCGGTGGGAGCGCCCCGCCGCCGCATCGTCGGCCGCTTCCTCGCCGAGTCGGCGGCGATCGGCCTGGTCGGCGGCGTGCTCGGCTGGCTGATCGGCGCCGCGTTCGCGCTGTTCATCGGCCGCGAGGTGTTCCACGCCACGCTCACGCTCCAGCCCGGCGTGCCGCCGCTCGTCGTGGCGCTCGCCATGCTCACCGCGCTCGTCGCCGCCGCGGGGCCGATCCGCCTGGCGCTCGCGATCGAGCCGGCGCGTGCGCTGCGGGAGGACGGATGAGCGCGAACGGCGCCAGCGCGCCGCTGGTCAAGCTCGAGGGCGTGACGCGCGCCTACGGCGCGCTCAAGGCGCTCGACGGCGTGGATCTCGAGATCGCGCGCGGCGAGTGGCTGGCGGTGATGGGCCCCTCGGGCTCGGGCAAGAGCACGCTCATGCACGTGCTGGGTGCGCTCGACTCCGCCACCGCCGGGCGCGTGTGGGTGGACGGTATCGAGCTCACGCAGCTGAACGAGAGCGAGCGCACGAGGTTCCGCCGGGAGAAGATCGGCGTCGTCTTCCAGCAGTTCCACCTGCTCCCCTACCTGACCGCGCTCGAGAACGTGATGGTGGCGCAGCACTACCACTCGGTCGCCGATGCCGGCGAGGCGAAGGCGGCGCTCGATCGCGTGGGGCTGAGCGACCGCGCGCACCACCGGCCGGCCGAGCTCTCGGGCGGCGAGCAGCAGCGCGTGTGCGTGGCGCGCGCGCTCGTCAACCAGCCCAGGCTCCTGCTCGCCGACGAGCCCACCGGCAACCTGGACGAGGCGAACGAGAGCAAGGTGCTGGCGCTGTTCGAGGAGTTGCACGCCGAGGGCCACACGCTGGTCACGGTGACGCACGCGCTGCGCGTCGGGCTGCTCGCGGATCGGCGCATCGAGCTCGCGCACGGACGGCTCGTCGACCTGACCGTGCCGAGCCAGGAGATCGAGCGGCGCTACGACGAGGTGCTGATCCAGCTCTGGCTCGCCGACGAGCGCCGCTCCCCGCTCGCCCCCGAGCGCGTCCAGCTTCCCGACGTCGTGGACACGCGCCGCACGCTCAAGGGCATGCACGAGAGCGGGCTGTTGGCCTCGCCCCAGGCGCCGCTCGCGTTCACGCCACGCGGGAAGGGCCGCGCCCGCGACCTGATCCGCCGCCGGCGGCTGGCGGAAGTGCTGTTCTCCTCGGCGCTCCACCTGCCCGAGGACGAGGTCGAGCAGACCGCCTGCCTCATGGAGCACGTCATCGACCCCACGGTCGCCAACTCGATTTGCGCGTTCCTGGGCCACCCGCGTCGCTGTCCGCACGGTCGGCCGATCCCGACCGGGGATTGTTGCGAGCTGCCGATCGTTCACGGCTGACGGCCCTCGCCCGGGGGCGGTACCATCCAAGGTCGACTCCCTCCCACCCGGACCTCCGATGCCTGTTCGCCACCTCCTCCGCGCGCTGCTCCTCGCTGCGGTGGCCACCCGATCCGCCCTCGCCGACGGCGTCCCCGTCGGCCCCGTGCCCACCGAGGACCAGTCGCGCCCGGCGGTCACCTCGGACGGCCATGGCGGGGCGGTGGTGACCTACAAGACGGCATCGCTCAAGGTGGGCGCGGTGCACGTGAACTCGAGCGGCGCGGTGGACGGCGGCCTCGGGTTCGCGCCCAAGGCGATGCCGTTCGCGCTCGATGCGACCGACCCGATGCGGGTCGTGCTCCCATCGGACACGCAGCTCGTGATCGCCTCGGATCGCGCCACCGCGACGGGCCCGGTGGTGACCAGCATGCGACCGGGCGGTTCGATCACCACCGGTTTCCCCGTGGGCCTCTCCATGCCGTATCGCGACCCGGTGCTGGTGCCGGGGCTCGGCGGGCGCACGCTGATCGTGTCCAAGAACGACGACGCCACCACGTACTGGACGCTCCGTGCCGCGATCCTGGGCGCGAACGGCCAGGTGCAGTCGTCGGTCCAGCTCCCCTCCCCCGTCCAGTTCTTCAACGCCGACCAGCTCGACGCCACCACGGACGGTGCGGGCGGCCTGATCGCGGTGTTCCCCTACTACGACGCCTCCGGTGGCGGCAGCAAGGACATCGCGGTGTTCCGCTACACCTCGAGTGGCACCCGGCCGTGGGGCGACGTGCCGCGGCCGGTGGTGTTCGCCCCTCAGGACCAGGTCGATCCGCACATCATCGCCGACGGCGCGGGCGGCGCGCTGTTCGCATGGACGGATCCGAGGACCTCGGGCAACGGGTCGGACATCTACGCGCTCCACATCGATCGCGATGCCCAGCGCCTCCCCGGGTGGGACTTCTACGGGCAGCCGGTGTGCGACGCGATCGGCGAGCAGAGCCAGCCCCGGTTGGCGCAGGATGGGTTCGGAGGCGCGTGGGTGGTGTGGAAGGACCAGCGCTCCGACCTGGCCGGCGATCTGCGCTGCTCGCACGTGCTCTCGAACGGCGCCTTCGCATCCGGGTTCACCTCCTCCGGGCTCCAGCTGGTCACGGCGGCCGGCGTGCAGGGCGAGGCGCGGCTCGCGGGCGACGGCGCCGGCGGCTTCTTCGCCGTGTGGCGTGACGAGCGCAGCGGCAACGCCGACATCTACATCCAGCACGTGCTCGCCAACGGCACGCTGCCCGCGGGCTGGCCCGTCAACGGCAAGCCGCTCACCACCGCCGCCGGCACCCAGGAGCAGCCGGCGATCGCCAGCACCGGCGCGGGCCGCGTGCTGGTCGCGTGGCGCGACGCGCGCACGAGCCCTTCGCGCATCTATGCCGCCGCCGTGGTCGATGCCGGAACCACCGCGGTGCCCGTGACCGGCGCTGGCGCGCTACGGATCTCCGCGTCGGCGTCGACGCCTTCCGAAGTGCGACTCCGGCTCTCGCTCCCCACGGCCGGGACGGCGCGCGTGGAAGTGGTCGACGTGAGCGGGCGCCGGCTGGCGAGCCGGGAATGCTCGGGGCCGCTCGACGCCGCGACCGTCACGCTGCGCGCGGCGGTGCCGCTCGAGCCGGGACGCTACTTCGCGCGCGTGACGCAGGACGGCGCGAGCGCGAGCACGGGCGTCATCGTGCTCCGGTGAGCCGGCCGGCCGCGGGCGACACCACCGTCGCGCCGCGCGGCTTCGCGACCCTCGCCGGCGCGCTCGCGGCGCTGCCGGAGGCGCGGATCCTCGACGTGCGCGACGAGGAGGCGTTCGCCGGCGGCCACATCGAGGGTTCGGGCCGGATCTCGCGGGAGGAGTTCGGCCCGCGCCGCGCCGAGCTGCCCGCGCGCGAGGCGCCCGTGCTCGTGGTGCACGAGTCCGCGGCGCGCGCGCTCGAGGCGGCGGCAGCGCTGGCCGCGATGGGGTACGCGCACGCCGCCTGGCTCGATCGCCCGCTCGGCGAGGAGCCCGGGGCCCGGGCTTCGCATGCGCCCGCGGTACGGCTCTGGTCGCCCTCGGCGTTCATCGAGCGCGAGGCGCGCCGCGCGCGCGACCGCCGTCCGGGACCGGGCCGGGCTCTGGACCTCGCCTGTGGCTCGGGCCGCGCGGCGGTGTTCCTCGCGCTCGAAGGCTGGGACGCGGAGGGCTGGGACGTGGATGCGTCGGCACTCGAGCGCGCGCAGGCGCTCGCGGCGCGTCACGGCGCCGGCGCGCGCTTCGCCCTCGTGGATCTCGAAGGCGATACGCCACCCGAGCCCGCGGCGCCGTTCGACCTGATCGTCGTCGTCCGCTACCTCCACCGCCCGCTCTTCCCGTGGATCGAGCGCTCACTCGCCCCCGGGGGCATCCTGCTCTACGAGACCTTCCGCGAG
>DATLUU010000528.1:0-2296 GCA_035577885.1 Verrucomicrobiia bacterium | reverse complement strand
GAAGCACTCGCACGGTGCCGGGGCAAGGGGATTTATCGACCGCGGTTCATGGTTTCCATGAACCGTCTCCGGTGTCGCCCCGACCGGGAAATCAGGTTGGAGGGTGCGCACCCGGCTGTTTCAATCCAAGTCAGTCGTTTCTCTTCTGCGATCCACCGGCGCGCCGCGGTCGGTGCCCCTCCACCCGCGGAGTCAAGGACTCCCGTCTGAGGTGTCCATGGCGCGCTCCCCCCGCCGGTACCACCGGCATGCATGGGTATTGTTCGCGGCCGCGATCGTGCTCGGAACCCAGCCACGGCGGGTCCACGCGACCGTGTTCGAGGCGCGCATCTCGTCCTCCAAAGACGATGCCGAGGAGTTCGCCGACGGGACCATGTACCTGGGGAGCAGCGACCTCGAGCTGGTGATGGACTCCAACCTGCAGACGGTGGGCGTGCGCTGGCCGAGCCTCGCGATCCCGCACAACGCCACGATCACGAGCGCGTGGATCCAGTGGACGGCCAAGTCGTCGCAGGCGGGGCCGACGAATCTGGACATCGCGGCCGAGGACACGGCGGATGCCGCGCCATTCACGAGCACCGCGTTCAACATCACCTCCCGTGCGCGCACTTCGGTGGTAGTCAACTGGGACCCGGGCCCGTGGCGGACGAGCGAGGCAGGGGCGAACGAGCGCACGCCGGATCTCTCGAGCGTCGTCCAGGTGGTCGTGAGCCGGATCGACTGGGCCGCGGGCAACGCCATGGCGATCCTCGTCCGCGGGACGGGCGTGCGCACAGCGTGGTCCTGGGACGGCGATCCGGCGGCGGCGGCGCTGCTCCACGTGGAGTTCTCGGGCGGGGACGAGCCGCCTCCGCCCTCCACCTGGCCGGTGGCGCTCTACGTGGGCTACTTCGACACGCACCACCCCGGGCTGCCCCAACCCAAGCCGGACCCGTGGAGGGGCTCGCCGGGTGTGGTGTTCGCGGGCACGCCCGACCCCGACGGGGGCTGGGACACCTCCTGCCTGCGGCTCGACAACCTCTCCTGGCATGAGATCACGGACGTGGTCGCGAGCGTGGACATGGGACCGGAGCACTTCGCGCTCTGGGGTGCGCAGACGATCCCGCCGCACGGCACGCTGATCTTCGCCCAGACCGCGTTCGAGAACTTCGACGGCTCCGACTCGAACGAGGCGGGCTGCCCGACCTGCGATCCGTCGTGGTGCATGACGAAGGTGAACAGCACGATCCCGGTGATCACGATCAGGGTCGGGTCCAACACGACGCGCTACTACGATCGCGACCAGGTGATCAACACGCGCGGCGTCGACGCCGCGGGCTGCCCGTACACGGGCGGCCGCAACGACGAATCGCACCCGTGGGTGCAGTTGTCTCCGGACGCCATGACCCTCGGTGCGCCGGACTCGCTGTCGCTTCCCGGGCCCACGGCGGTCGCGCTCGCCGCGCCCGTGCCGAACCCCGCGCGCGGCTCGGTGGTACTGCGCTTCCGCATGCCGTCCCCGGGCCGCGTGCAGCTCGGAGTGTACGACCTCGCGGGGCGGCTCGTGCGCATGTGCGTTGACGCCGAGCTGGAGGCGGGCGAGTACCTGCGCGGGCTGGACCTCGCGGGCGTGGAGCCCGGCATCTACTTCGGGATCCTGCGCGCGCCGAGGGGCGTCGCGAGGAGGGCCCTCGTGGTGACGCGGTGAACGCGGGCCTCACCGGCGCGACTCCGGGTTCGCCTGGCGCCACGGCGCGCGCTCGTAGATCAGAGCGTGAGCCTTGTTGAGCGAATCGAGGTCGGGCACATCGCTCCATGTGGCGGTGTCGAGCTGCCGCTCCGCTCGGTAGATGCCGTCGCGATCGAGGTGCACGACCGCCGTGA
This sequence comes from Verrucomicrobiia bacterium, assembly GCA_035577885.1. Lineage (GTDB taxonomy): Bacteria > Eisenbacteria > RBG-16-71-46 > RBG-16-71-46 > RBG-16-71-46 > JAIOPA01. The sequence goes on along the minus strand of DATLUU010000528.1, from coordinate 433 downwards.
ACGGGTAATAGGTCGCCCATTGCGGTCTTCCCGATGAGGGGATGAATCCCGGCAGCGAGCCGGTCGCGGAATCGGGCCGCAGGTTCACGGCATTGACGCACCGGCCGCGGCCGGGGAGCGAGGCCTCGAGGTGGATGTGGGGCGGGCCCCCGTAGCTTCCCGGCACGGTGGTGCGGACAATGAACCCGCCGTGAGGCCCGCTCCGCACGCAACCCGCCATGCTCGGGATCTCGGGTGTCGCCGTCGTTCCGTAGAAGCCATGGATGTCGGCGTGATAGACGTAGAGCAACAGGTGCGCGAGAGCCTTGTGGTCGTTTCCGAGCAACGTGCCGCGGAACTCGAGCCGGTTCGCGCGCTCGCCGGGCGCAAGGTCCAGGACCGTGTCCTCGGTGACGCGATTCCAGGGCGCGACGTAGCCCGGCGTCCGCGGCTT
>DATLUU010000527.1:0-4429 GCA_035577885.1 Verrucomicrobiia bacterium | reverse complement strand
AAGATCACGCTCGCGGGCCAGCAGACCGGCGTCACGTTCACGATGTTCCGCCCCGGCGCGGTCCAGCCGTCCGACTTCCACACCGAGATGCCGATCGCGGTGTCGGTGGCGGGTGACTACCACTCGGTGGGTTCGTTCCTCGCGGAGCTCGCGAACATGCGCCGCATCGTGACCGTCTCGAACCTCAAGTTGACCACGAACACCAAGCTCGACGGCACGGGGAGCACCGTGGCGGAGTTCACGGCCTCGGCCTACAGCCTCAACACGGCGCCGGCGCCGAACGCGACCGCGAACGCCGGCGATCCGACGAAGGCGGGCGCCGCGCCCGCGGCGGGCGACCAGAAGAAGGGGGACAAGAATGGCCGCAAGAGCTGACGACCAGGGTGGCGGCCAGAAGAGCGGCGGCGTGCTGCGCATCGTGGGCGTGGTGGTCCTCGCGCTCGCGGCGGTGGGCTTCGGCGCCGTGCGCATGGGCTTCCTCCATCTTCCGGGTTCCGCCAACGAGGACTCGGTGCTGTCGAAGGCGCAGGACGCGGTCGAGAACAGCGCCCACGTCGCTCCGAACTCGCCCGCCGCGAAGCTGACCGCCGGCAGCATGGCCGGCAACGTCGACCTCGACGCTCCCGCTCAAGAGCCACAGGCGGCCACGCGCCGTCCCGGCACGCGCGCCGCGTCGACCGCCGGTTCCGGTGCCGCCGTGGTCACGGCGGTGACGCCCGAGCCCGTGGGCTCGGGTTCCTCGGCGGGCCGTATCGACGAGCACGTCACCTACCAGTACAACGCGCTGGGCCGTCGCGATCCGTTCCAGTCGCTGCTCACCGGCGAGTACGTGCCGGAGAACGATCCCGAGACGGGCAAGCAGCTCCCGCCGGATCCGGGCGGCATGAGGATCGTGGGCATCGTCTGGGGCCCCACCGACCAGTTCGCCATGGTGGAGGACGCGCGCGGCAACAGCTACGTGCTCCGCAAGGGCGACAAGCTCCAGAACGGTTTTGTCGAGTCACTTCGAAGAGATGCCGTGGTGGTGAACATCACCGCGGATGGTCAGAGTCAGACGGTGGTGATTCCGTTCGTGCGGAAGGGAGACCCGAATGCTCACTAAGAATGCCGGGATCGGCATCCTCGGGGCGGTGCTGCTGGCGGCCGCCCTGGCGGCTCCGGCCGCAGCCCAGAACTCGGCCACTCATGACGTGGGCCTCGTCCGCACGGCCACGGGCAGCTTCAGCCTGGACGTGGACGGAGCCGACCTGCGCACGGTGCTGCGGGCCATCGCGGAGTTCAGCGGCCGCAACATCGTGCTCGGAAACAACGCGCGTGGCACGGTTCGCATCCAGCTCAAGAACGTGGCGTGGCAGGACGCCCTGAAGGCGGTCCTGCGTGCGAACGGCCTCGACTACGTCGAGGACGGCACGGTCATCCGCGTCGACGAGGCGTCCAAGCTCAACGCCGAGAAGGTCGAGCGTGAGACCGCGAACGCCCGCACGCTCGAGCTGGTTCCGCTCGAGACGCGCATCGTCAAGCTCAACTACGCGAATGCCTCCGAGCTCACCGGCCCGCTCGCCAGCTCGCTGTCGAAGCGCGGCTCGGTGCAGGTCGAGAAGCGCACGAACTCGCTCATCATCACCGACCTGCCGACGAACCTGGACGCGGTGTCGCAGATGGCGCTCCAGCTCGACTCGCAGACGCCGCAGATCGAGATCACGGCGAAGCTGGTCGACGTGGACGCCACCGCCATCCAGTCGATCGGCGTGGTGTGGAACCACGGCTTCCAGAACTCGCAGTTCGTGAAGGACAACCAGAACATCCCCGTGTACCTGAAGCCCGCGACCAGCTCCACCGGGAACGAGCAGCTGGGCTCGGGCGTGAACAGCGGCATCGCCAACCCGGCCGGCCGCATCACCGTGGGCCTGTTCCAGAAGTGGGGCGACCTGGAAGCGCAGCTGCAGGTGCTCGCCTCGATGAACAAGGCGAACATCATCTCCAACCCGCGCATCACCACGGTCGACAACCGCGAAGCGAAGATCGTGGTCGGGCAGAAAATCCCGTTGATCGTGCAGGACGTCGCCGGCAATCCGGTGTCGCAGCTGCAGACCGTGGGCATCCAGCTCAAGGTCACGCCGCACCTGACGTCGGAGAAGAAGATCATCATGGACCTGCACCCCGAGGTCTCCGACCTCGCGTCGGGCGCCACGGTGCAGGGCGGCCTCATCATCAACACCAGCGAGGCCGACACGCGCGTGATGGTCGACGACGGCCAGACCGCGGTCATCGGCGGCCTGATCCGCACCAACGAGACCATGGTGCACGCCGGTGTCCCGATCCTGAAGGACATCCCGCTGGTCGGGCTCCTGTTCAGCTCCAAGTCCACGAGCAAGCAGAACCGCGAGCTGATCATCTTCGTGACACCGAAGCTCGTGTCCGACGTCGCCGCCAACGACGCGGCGCCGAAGCCCGAGGAGAAGAAGTAGACGCTTCCGTAGCCACTTCCGCACGACTGGCGCCGCCGGAGCTCCTGCCCGGCGGCGCCGCTGTATCCGGGCGCGGGGCCCGGCCCCGCACCGGGCACCGCCTCGCCCCGGATACGCTAGGCTCTACTCATGTTCAAGAGAGATAGCCCGCGCCCGATCGCGCTGATCGGCCTCATGGGAGCGGGAAAGAGCGCGGTCGCGCGCATCCTGGGCGAGCGCCTGGGCGTGTCGATCGCCGACCTGGACGGTATGATCGAGGCCGTGGAGGGCTTCAGTGTGGCCGAGCTGTTCGAGCGCGCGGGTGAGGCCTGGTTCCGCCGGCGCGAGAGCGAGCTCCTGGCCGAGGCGATCCGTTCCGGCGTCCAGGTGGTGGCGTGCGGCGGGGGCGTGGTGCTGGACCCCGAGCGCCGAAAGCTGCTGCGCGAGCGCTGCCGCGTCGTCTGGCTCGAGACCACGCCCGAGACGGCCGCCGCCCGGCTCGCCGCCGGGGACGGCTCAGGGGCCGGTGCCGGAGTGAAGGCGCGCCCGCTCCTTGCCGGCGGCCCCGCGCGCGAACGGCTGGCGCAGCTGCTCGAGGAGCGCGCGCCGCTCTACGCCGAGGCCGCGCACGTGCGCGTGGCGACCGAGGGCCGGAGCCCCGAGCAGGTGGCCGACGCCGTGATCGCGGCGGTGGCGGGCACATGAGCGCCACCCGATCGACCCGCTCGCGCCACCGCGCGCTGGCGCTGGCGCTCCTCGCCGGCGCGATCGTCAGCTCGTGCACGCGACTGCCCGCGCCCGGCGATCTCGAAGGGCTGGAGGCGACGGCCCGCCGCGGCGCCGAGAAGCGCGACCGCTCCCTGGTGGCGCTCGAATCGCGCATGGTGGTGCGGCTCTCCGGCCGCGCCACGGGCAGGCTGCCGGCCGTGGACGTGCAGACCAAGCTCGCGAGCCCGGACCGCGCGCGGCTCCAGGCGCGCTCGATCCTGGGCCTGCTCCTCGATGCGGCCGTCACCGGCGACACCCTGCTGGCGTGGCTCCCGAGCGAGCGGCTGGGCGTCCGCGTCCCCAACCTCTCGGACTCGCTGGGCGTGCCCGAGCCGGCGCAGTTCTTCGGCCGCGCACTCGCGGCGTCGTGGGTGGCGCCGAGCGAGGCGTGGCGCGCGGCCACCACCGACAGCGCCGGCGTGAGGCTCGACTGGCGAGAGCAGGACGAGGCGTGGACGCTGTGGGTGGACCGCATGGGCCGCCCGCGGCAAGTCCGGCTCCAGCACGACGAGCGCTCGCTCCAGGTGCTCTACCCGCAGTGGCGCGGCGCCGGGCTCGGCTCCTGGCCGCAGCGGATCGAGCTCTCGGACGGCGACGGCTGGGTGCACGTGCGCGTGGACATGGAGGGCACGCACCACGCCAAGGCCTCGCGCCCGTCGTGGTTCGCGGTCTCGATACCTCAAGAAGTGACGCCCATGGAGCTCGAGGACTTGAAGCGCGTGATCGCGAAGGTGCGGGGCGCACGTTGAGTCGCAGGGCCCTCGCGGCGGCGCTCGCGCTGGTGGTGACGTGCGCGGGCACGAACGCTCGCGGGGCGGCGGCAGGTGCGGGAGCCACCGCGACCCCGCCCGCGGGCGCCGGTACCGCGAACTCGCTCGAGGCGACGCGCGCGCTCGCGGCGGGCTTGAAGCGCACGGGCCGGGCCGAGGTGACGCTGGCGTGGGACGTGCCGGGTACCGGCGGGTCGCCGCAGCGCATGCGCGGCGCGCTCGCCGTGGAGCCGCCCGATCGCGCGCGCCTGGACGTCGCCGGCAGCGGCGAGCGGATCACGCTGCGTGAGGATGGCGGCGAGTGGTTGCAGCCGTCCGTCCACCAGCTCGTGATCTTGAAGCCACGGCACTCGGTGGGCGCGATGCGCTGGTGGCGGCTGCTCGCCGGGGCCACGGGCGCCAGCGAACGGAAGCTCGGCGACCGGCGCTACCGTCTGCTGGTGG
>DATLUU010000526.1:0-2722 GCA_035577885.1 Verrucomicrobiia bacterium | reverse complement strand
CACCTCGGCGCGAAGCCCCGAGGGCAGCGGCACGCGCGGCAGCCCGGTGAACGCGGCGAGGCGCGCCCGCAGCGCGCGCACCGCCTCGAGATCGGAGGCCGACGCACCGAACGACTCCAGCGTGTCGAGGCTCGCGGGGTCGGCCTGGGCGAGCTGCCAGAGCGGCACGCGCACCTCCCCCGCACCCGCTTCGAGCCCGAGATCGGCGAGCCGCTTCGCGGTCTCGTCGAGTTCCTCGAGGTCCGCGCGCCGCACCCATCCCGAGGACAGCTTCACGAACGGCGAGCGGCTCGCGCGCAGGAGCGACAGGTCTTCATCCTTGAGCGACAGGCCCTCCGCCTGCCACTCCGCCGACACCGTGAACCAGTCGATGCCGCTCGCCACGAGCCGCAGCCGTGGCACCGCGTGGCGTACGCGGAAGAGACCGGCCGCGGACGGATCGGCGTACCAGCGCACGCCGTGCGGACGCACCGACCAGGCGTCGGCGAGCGCTTCCAGCACCTGTGACGTGAGCCTCAGCCACCAGCCGTTCGGCGCGCCGAGCGGCACGTGCGCCGCGCGCGGGCCGCGCTTGCGACGTCCGGACTGGTCGCCCTGCGGCAGCGACTCCACCCACTCGACGACCGGCGCCACGTGCACGGGGTCCGGGAGCTCGAACCACGCATGCTCCGGCTCGGCCGGCTCCGGCGCGGGCGATCCCGCGGCGGGCGTTTCGACCGGTGCGGGCGCCGGCTCGAGCGTCTCGTCACCGGTCGGCGCGCCGTTGGGCGCCTCGGCAGTCGCGGGCTCCCCCACCCCCTCCAGATCGCTGCGCACGAACTGGCCGGGCTCGAGCCGCATCCATCCCAGTGCCGGCAGGTACTCGAACACGGCGCCCTCGGGCGGCACGGCACCCGGCAGCCAGCGAGCCTGTCGCGATGCCGCGAACACGCGCACGCGCAGCCAGTCGTCTGCGGCGAGCTCGAAGCTTCCGATCACGTCCACGTCGTGCACGCGCGTGAGCTGGTGGAGCGCCGAGCGCACCACGGGGAACGAGCGCGACAGCTTCTCCAGCACCGCGCCGTCGTTCCGCCGCAGCTCGAGCCCGCCCTCCTGGAGCAGCTTCAGCACCTCGCGCGGCGGTTCCTCCACGATGCGCACGAAGCGGCCGCCGACCAGCGCCACGTGCGTGCGGCCGCCGGTGGCGAGGCCGAGCGGCGACAGCAGCACGGCTTCGCCGAGCGGCCTTGTCCCGCCGTCGGGCCACTCCAGCGACAGCTCGAGCCGCGGCGGCTCCACGCTGGTGTCGCACAGCGGCACGATCCGCACCTCGTCGGTTTGCAGGATCGCCCTCGCCCCCGGTTCGATCCCCGCACGTGCGGACAATGCGGGCGGGACCGACTCGCTCCACGTGAAGTGCGGCGACTCGGGCACGCGATCGAGCAGCGCCTGCATGCGCTCGCTCGAAAGCTCCAGGCGCGTGTCGCCCGGCACGTACGTGGCCGCGAACTCCGGCGCCGTGAGCGCACGCAGCAATCGCGCCTCGGGCGGCGTGAGGATGCGCGGATGCCGCTTGAGCTCGCCCGCCAGCTGCTCGAGCTGCCGCCACGTGCGCGGCGCGTCCTTCACCCCCGGCGCCGTGACGCGCGCCTCGAGCGTCAGCACCGCGCGCGGCTCCGCACCCGCCGCCGTGTCCATCGCCGGCTCCAGGTGCAGCACGGCGCGCAGCCGGCGCGGCGCCTCGGTACCGCGATCCGCCCACTGCGCGAGCGCTTCCACGGCATGCTCGTGGCGCGCCCTGCCTGGTGCTGCTTCGCCGGGCATGCCGCGCGCGGCCGGCTCCGACGCGAGCGCGGGCGGCGCCAGGCTTCCCCAGCGCGCATGGTCCCAGCGCCCTGCACGCCGCGCGGCGGCGAGCAGCAGCACCCCGAGCGCGAACGCGTGCTCGCAGGCGCGGCCCGCCGGGCACGAGCACAGGCTCGACGCGCCGTCGTCGGACCACGACCAGCGCGTCACGTACTGGTGGCCGTCGCTGACGTTCGCGCGCACGCCGCGCGAATCCGCATCCACACCGGAGAGCGCGCCGGTCGTGGCGAGCACGCGGCCGCGCGCAGCGCGCACCGACGACAGTCTCGCCAGCGCATCGTAGAGCGCGTCGAGCGCCGTGCGCGGCAGGCCACGGGCCAGCGTCGCCAGGGTCGGGTCGGGTTCCGGGGGCATCCGACCAGCATCGGCAATGTCGGGTGGCGACTGCAAGTTCGCCTCCCCCGTCGCGTGCCGTGGGCCATTACCACGCGTGGTACCGTGCCCCGGTCAGTTCCCACTCTCGAGGCTCGCGGAGGATGCTGCCGTGGCGAAAGACCTGTACCCGGTGCCGCTCGACATCCAGAAACACGCGCACATCCGCTCGCTCGACGAGTACCGGGCGCAGTACCGCCGCTCGCTCGACGACCCGGCCGGCTTCTGGTCCGAGCAGGCGCAGACGCTCGACTGGTTCCACCCCTGGCACGCCGTGCTCGACGCCGACTTCAAGGAAGTGGACTTCGGCTGGTTCCTCGGCGGCCGCCTGAACGCGTGCGTCAATTGCGTCGACCGGCACATCGAGAAGCACGGCGAGCGCACCGCAATCATCTGGGCCGCCGACGAGCCCGGCACCTACCGCAAGATCTCCTACCGCGAGCTGAAGCACGAGGTGTGCAGGCTCGCGAACGTGCTGCTCGCGCACGGCGTCAAGAAGGGCGAC
>DATLUU010000525.1:0-13685 GCA_035577885.1 Verrucomicrobiia bacterium | reverse complement strand
GCCACCGAGCGCAACGTGTTCCAGAACCTGGGTGACTCGCTCGTGGTCGTGGCCACCACCCACCGCGACTTCGTGGACGACAAGGGCGCGCGCCACCCGCTCCAGAAGAGCATGATGCTGGTGGTGGACTCGCGTGACCTGGGACTGATCCGCTACCTCTCCACCCAGGAGTTCAACGGCCACGAGATCATCCGCGGCCTGCTCCCGAGCGACACCTCGATGACGTACTACGTGGAGCTGGACGGCGGCGGGAACGCCGACCAGGTGGTGCGGCCGCCCGGGCGGCTGTTCGTCATGGACTCGCAGATGTTCTCGCTGTTCGACGTGGTATCGCGGAGCCTCGCCAGCAAGACGTTCACCACCCGCCGCGTGCAGTTGCTCGCGCTCCAGCCGGACTCGCTGGCGGCGCCGCTCGCCACCGTCACCGCGCTGGGCGCGGACACGGTGCTGATCGGCCGCACGAAGCAGGCGGTGAAGCACTACGCGTTCGAGGACCAGAGCGCGCGGTTCGAGCTGTGGTCGGACGCGCGGGGCCGGCTGGTGCGGCTCCTCCACCCCGAGAGCGGCATGCGCGTGGAGCGGGTGCCGGCCACGGCGACGGCGCCGCGAAAACCGCCGGCGAAGAAGGCGAGCGCCGGCACCGCCCACTGAGGCTCGCGGCCGCGCGTTACTTCGCGGTTCGCTTCGCCTCGGTCCGGCCCGGGCGCGCCGCGTCGCGCCGCTCGCCCGCGCGCGCCTCCAGCCATTCCACGAGCAGGCGCACGCCGAACGCGTTGGGCCCGCGCGCGGCGTCGGGGCGGTCGTTGTAGGTCCAGGCGGTGCTGGCGATGTCGAGGTGCGCCCACGGCATGCCCTTCGCGAAGTGCGACAGGAACGCCGCCGCAGTGCACGAAGCGCCCTCGCGGCGCTCGTTCGAGTTGACGAGGTCGGCGGTGTCCCCGCGCATCTCGGACAGGAACTCCGGCCAGAGCGGCATGCGCCAGAGCCGCTCGCCGGTCGTCTCGCCGGCGCGGTGGAGCTCGGCGGCGAGCCGCTCGTCGGCGGTGAAGAGCCCGGCGGCGTGGCGCCCGAGCGCGATCGCCATGGCGCCGGTGAGCGTGGCCAGGTCCACCACCGCCTCGGGCGAGAAGCGCTTGGCGTAGCCGAGCGCGTCGGCGAGCAGCAGCCGGCCCTCGGCGTCGGTGTTGGTGATCTCGATCGTGGTCCCGTCCAGCGCGCGCAGGACGTCGCCGGGCTTGAACGAACGCCCGCCGATCGCGTTCTCCGCGCTGGGCACGAGCCCCACCAGGCGGAACGGCAGCTCGAGCGTCTCCAGCGCCGCGAACGTGCCGATCACGGCGGCGGCGCCGCTCATGTCGTACTTCATCTTGCTCATGCCCTCGCGGGGTTTGAGCGACACGCCGCCGGTGTCGAACGTCACGCCCTTGCCCACGAGCACCACGGTCGGGGTCTTTGCGTTCTCCCCACGGGCGGCGCCGGAGCGCGCGCTGCGCGACGTCCCGCCGCCGGCCTCTTTCACCAGCTCGATGAAGCACGGCTCGTGCGGGCTCCCGCGGCCCACGGCGAGCACGCAGTTCATGCCCAGCCGCTCCATTGCCGCCGCATCCATCACCGTGGCCTTCGCCCCCACGCGTTTCGCCACCTCGCGCGCGCGCTCGGCGAGCGTCGCCGGCGGCAGGTCCTGGCCCGGTGTGCTCGCGAGGTCGCGCGCGAGGCACACCGCCTCGCCGCGCGCGACCCCGGCCGCGAGCGCATCGCGGATCGCCGCCTCGGGCTTCGCGATGCCAAGAACCTCCACCGCCGCGAGCGCCGGCTTGCCGCCGTCGGAGAGGTAGGCGGTGTGGCGGTGATGCCCGGTGACGAGCCCTTCGCCCACGGCGCGCGCGAGCACGGGCTCGCGCTCGACGCGATCGGAGAGCGCCAGCGCCAGGCGCTCGCCCGAGAGATCGCGAGCGCGGCGTGCCGCGGCCGCCGCGGCGAGCCGGGCGGCGTTCGCATCGAACGCCTCCGCGGACCCGAGCCCCACCACGAGCACGCGCTTCGCCTGCACGCCCGGCGCGTAGAGCAGCGCGCTCTCGCCGGCGCGGCCGGTGAGATCGCCGCTCGCCATGAGTGCCGCGAGCGCGCCGTGGGTCGCGGCATCGAGGCGACCCGCCGGGGTCTCGCGCGCGGGCGCGGCGGCGCGGGCCTGCGAGCCCCGGGCGCGCGCCATCTCGTGGACGCCCACGGCGAGAACGCCGGCAGGGTGCGTCGCGAGGTCGGCGGGGCGGAAGACGGGATCCACGGTGCGTCGATCTCCGAAGTGGGGTGAGCGGGCCACGATACGCCGGCGATCCCGCCCACGCGAATGCTCATGGACGGCGCCCGGGGTGCCGATAGCGCTGGGTCCGGGTGGCTTGCAACCGATGCGCCCGGCTGGCATGGTGTCCGAGCCCGATTCCGCAGGATCAGCGGAATGCGCAGCAGCACCATCCTCGTACCGTTCTCACGCCCGGCACGGAAGCCGGTGTCGTACTGGAGGATCCCCTATGGCCACTCGACGAGTGCCGTTCGCCTCGTTCGCCACCCTCGCACTGCTCCTGGCCGCCGGCTGCGGCGGAGGGCAGAAGGCAGCCCAGAACACCACGACCGGCGCCAGCAGCGACAGCCTGCTCGCGTCGAGCCCGATCGAGCCCTCGCAGGGCCAGCTCCAGCCGCAGGCCAACGTGCCGCCGACGCCGGCGCCCACGCCCGAGCAGACGGCTCCGACTCCCACACCTAAGGCGACCGCGCCTCCAGCGCAGGCGAAGCCCAAGCCCAAACCGCAGGCACCCGCACCCGCGGCGCCCTCGGCCACGGTCTCGGCCGGCACCGGCGTCAAGATCACGATGGGCACCGCGCTCACGTCCGAGACCGCGACCGTTGGCCAGGAGTGGATCGGGCAGGTCGCGGAAGCGGTCACCGTGGGCTCGATGGCTCCATTCCCTGCCGGCAGCATGGTCCACGGCGTCGTGGCGGCGGTGAAGCCCGCGGCGAAGGGCGACCGCGCGCTGCTCATCCTGCGCGTCACCTCGATCGAGTCGAACGGCAAGACGCACGAGATCAGCGCCACCGCCGACAGCCTGATCGCGGGCTCGACGCGCACGCGCAACGTGGGCGCGGTCGCGGGCGGTGCCGCGGCCGGCGCCTTGATCGGCAGCGCGGTCGGCGGCGGCAAGGGCGCGCTGATCGGCGGCCTCTTGGGCGGCGCGGCGGCCACCGGCGCCGCGGCGAGCAGCAAGGGCTACCAGGTCAGCGTGAAGGAAGGCGCCGAGATGGTGTTCAAGGTGGACCACGACACCAAGCTCAAGCTCTAGAACACCTCGGTAATTCCACGCGCGGCGCGGGCCCCGATCGGGTTCGCGCCGCGCGGCGTTTCTGGCGCTGCGGGTACGCCCGCTCCCCGGTCACTGGCCGCGTGGGTACACCCGGCCCGGGAGACGACGCAGGCCCCGTTGCGGCGCAACGGCTTGGGCTCGGCGCTCCGGTGGCATGGGCGCTGCAATCCATCGCGGATGGAGTCCCCGCGTTGGACACCTGCACTCGAAGTCTCTCGCGGCCGCGATCCGCAGCCGTTCAACAGCGCAACATCGGAGGTCGTCTCATGAAGTACCGCCTGTGGTTCGTGCTCCTCGCGCTCGCCGGGCTCGCGCTCGCCGGCTGCGGCCACTCGACCAACTCGACCCAGGCCTCGACGGCGCCGCCCACGGGCAGCGACCAGGCCCAGGTCGCGAGCGTGCTCGCCGACAATCCCGACTACGTGAACGAAGACCTGTTCCAGAGCCAGCTGCAGCAGTCGTACGACCAGATCCCCGGCATGGCGGCGATCCAGCCGCTGCGCTTCTGGCGCGCCATCACCGGCGTGCAGACCTCGTTCGACACCCAATTCGGCCCGCCCGACTCGACCGGGCGTCCGACCTCCGCCGTGGTGACGATCCACCGCCACCTCACCGGCTCGTTCAACATCGTCGCCGGCTCGACGACGCCCACGGACACGAGCCGCTCGCTCATCCAGAAGCCGCTCGATGACCAGTGGACGCGGAAGATCGCGCTCGTGCGCCTGCCCGATCGCTTCGGCCCCGAGATCACGCGCTGGCATCTGGCCGGCACCTCGGGCGTGGACGTGAGCTCGCAGGGCGGCGCGACCGCGGTGCAGAGCGTGCGCATCCAGACCGCGAACCTCGACACCACGATCACGGATCCGCTCGAGCTCCACCGCCGGCGCGCATTGCTGTTCGTGCCCGAGGGCGGCGAGGTGACGCTCACGGTCACGACCGCGAACGCGAGCGACATCGTGCTGTTCTACGGCCACGACTCGCGCCGGCGCTTCACGAACAACGGCGACGGCACGTTCACGTTCACGTTCACCGCCGGGCGCTTCCTCGGCCTGCGCAACTTCGGCATCGATGCGCTCTCGCACGGCACGCTGTTCGACGACACCGCGGCGTACGACTCCAACGCCTGGATCTTCCCGTTCGTCGTGGTCGCGGATCGCGCGCCCATGCCGCTCTGACCGCTCGCCCCTCCCGGGGGCGAGACACCGCGGGCGGCTCGACTTCGCGCGAGCCGCCCGTCGGCGTTCTCAGTGCACGAGTGGCTTGGAAGCCTTGTCGCCCCACAACTCGGCAAGCCGCTCGTCGCGCTGGCAGCCTTCACGGTAGGCGCGATAGTGCGCGGTCGACTTCTGCCAGAAGCACTGGTGGTACTCCTCCGCGGGCCAGAACGTCGACGCGGGCAGGATCTGGGTGACGATCGGATCGTGCAGCACACCCGAGGCTGCGAGCGCCTTCTTGCTCGCCTCGGCGGCCTTGCGCTGGCGGTCGTCGCGCACGAACACCACCGAGCGGTACTGGCTGCCGCGATCGCAGAACTGGCCGTCGGCCTGGGTCGGGTCGACTCCATGCCAGAACATGTCGAGCAGCGTCTCGTAGCTCGTCTTCGCTGGATCGTAGACGACGCGCACCGATTCGTAGTGCCCGGTCGTGCCCGTGCACACTTGCTCGTACGTGGGGTGCTGCTTCTTGCCGCCGGTGTAGCCCGACGTCACCGACAGCACGCCGGGCTGCTGCGTGAACTGGGTCTCACCGCACCAGAAGCAGCCCATCGCGAACGTCGCGGTGTCGAGCCGGGCCGCGGTCGGCGCCGCCGCGGCGGGCTTCGCGGCCGGCTTCGACGTCGACGCCGGGGGTGGCAGCGTCGTCGCTCGCGACTCGAATGTCGTCGCCGCGGCGAGGATCGCGAGCGCGGCGAGCGTGAGGAGATGAGGAAGGTTGCGGCGCATCGGTGACCTCCGGGATGCGTGTTCGGGATGGGTTCCGATGACAAGAACGAACGAGCGCCGCCCCGCGTGACGGGGCAGGCGTCAGGCCGCTGTCAGCTGTCGGCCTCCTCGCCCGGCTCGCGACGCTCGCCCGTGCCACGCGCGCGGCGGGTGAAGATCTCCGCCCATTCCTCGAGCTCCTTCTTGGAGAGGCTCGTGGGCTTCTCGCTCGACCCGCCTTCGTCGGGTGCCCCCGTGCCGCCTCCGTCTCCGATCGCCGAAGCGAGGAACAGGTCGGCGAGCGAGACGTCCGCGCCCATCGCGCGGGCGTGGCGTGCCACTTCGATGTCGCCGGTCACGACCGTGATCTGCTCGTCGCCGCCCACCTTCTTCTCCACCAGGCGACGGATGACGTCGTCGGCCTTTTCCGGCGGCCGCGAGTAGACCACGTCCACGCGCCCCGAGGGCTCGTCGCGTCCCGGCAGCTCGGCGCCGTCGAACACGACGATGTAGCGCACGTCGTTCCCGCCCATCATCCACGCCAGCAGGTTGATGAGCTTGTCGCGCCCCTCCCGCAACGTCCGCTCCGGCCCCGGCTTCAGCCGCGGCGAGCGCAGGATGAGGTTGTACCCATCCACGATGACGAGTCGCGATTCCATGCCCCCATCGTCGGGGGCGCGGTGGCCTGCGTCAACAGCCGCGCGCTACTCGCCGCCCTTCGACGTGTGCACGATCCGCCCGCCGGTTCCGACCGCCCAGCCGCGCAACGGATCCACGAACCAGACGTCGTTCAGGTCCTGCGCCGAGTTCGCGATCTGCGGCCCCCAGCTCGTGGCGCCGTCCACGGTCTTCAGGATCAGCCCCTGGCCGTTCGTGCCCACCGCGTAACCGATCAGGCTCGAGCCCATGATGATGCCGTGGATCGTATTCAGCGCGCCGAAGTTGCCCAGGGTCCACTGCAGCGAGTCGGGCGTCGACACGGTCACCGGGTTCTGGCCCGCGGCGCCGCCGGCCCACGCTTCCTTGTCCGAGCGCCGCCACACCGAGTAGAGCGTCTGCGCGGTCACCGCCGGCTGCACCACGTACCAGCTCTGCCCGCCGTCGCGCGTGCCCACGATGACGCCGCCCTGGCCCACCGCCCAGCCGTTCGTCGTGTCGCTGAACGACACGGACTGCAGCTGGTTCGAGGTCGGGAACGTCTTCGTCCATGTCTGGCCGGCGTCGGTGGTGCGCGCGATGATGCCGTTCGCCCCCACCGCCCAGCCGTGCTGGCTGTCGGCGAAGCAGACGTCGTTGAAGTTCGCGGTCGCGCCGGTCGTGAGCCGCGTCCAGGTGACGCCGCCGTTCTGCGTCTGCATCACGGTGCCGCCGTAGCCCGCCGCGTAGCCGACCTGCGCCGAGGTGAACCACACCCCGCGCAGCGAGAACGACGTCGTGCTCACCTGCGTCGACCACGAGGCACCGGCATTGGTCGTGTGCACGATCGTGCCCGCGTCACCCACCGCCCAGCCGTTGCGGCCGTCTCCGAGGAAGCACACGCCCCAGAGGTCGTTCGTCGTGTTGCTCGCCTGCGTGTACCAGCCGCGCTGGAAGAACACCGCCACGGTCGCCGAGTCCACCTTGCCGCCGGCGCCCGCGTACACCTTCGTCACGCCCTCGCCCACCGCGGTCGCGAGCCCGGTGTTGCTCACCGTGACCACGCCGGGGTCGCCGCTGGCCCACGCGAACGCGACGCCGGACACGGCGACGTTGTTGGTGTCGTAGGCGACCGCGGTGAACTGGCGCTGGCCGCCGACGACGAGGGTGTCGAGCGGCGGCGTCACCTGCACGGAGGAGAGCGGCGGCAGCGGCGGCGCCACGGTGCTGGTGCCGCAGCTGCACCCGGTGAACATCGCGGCGCACGAGGCGGTGAGGAGTGCGGCCAGCGCGAGACGGTTTCGACGCATTCCTGGAGTCCTCGGAGTCGGGCCAGGAGGCCCGGCAAATGGGCGCTCGGCGAGTCGGTCCTGACTCGCCACCGTCCATCCAACGGATGGATCCGGGTGGTTGGTCAGGTGCTGCGCCGGGGGGGTCAAGCCTTCCCCGGGGTTATCGGCCGGTCGGGCCTCGGCCATGACCCCTTCGGAGGGCGGCGCGCGGGGGCCCGGCGCGCCCCGACGGCCGGGAGGCACGTGGCGACCGTTCGTCGGCCGGCGACGTCCGGCGGTCGGTGAAGTGGTTGTCCGGCCACCCACATCATCCTACTGTGTCCGCTCACGCCCTGCGCGCGTTCCCCCTGCCCGATCGGCCGCGCGGCACCGCTGCTCCAGGCCCCCGAGGTCGCCATGCTCCAGGTCCGAAACGTTCGCAAGGTCTACGACGGCCGGACCGTCGTGAACGACGTCAACTTCGAGGTCGCCGCGGGCGAGATCTTCGCCCTGCTGGGCCCGAACGGCGCCGGCAAGACCACGCTCATCCGCATGATCACCGACATCGTGCGCCCCGACGGCGGCACGATCGCGTTCGGCGGCAAGTCCGTGGCCGGACCGCAGCGGCCGCGCATGGCCTACCTGCCCGAGGAGCGCGGCCTCTACAAGAAGGTGCCGGTGATGGACGCGCTCGCCTACTTCGGCGAGTTGAAGGGCCTCTCCCACGCCGACGCGCGTCGTGAAGCGATCGAGCTGCTCGAGGAATTCGGGCTCGCGGCGTGGACCAAGAAGCAGGTCGCCGCGCTCTCCAAGGGCATGCAGCAGAAGCTCCAGCTCTGCTCGGCGCTGATCGGCCGGCCGGAGCTGCTGATCCTGGACGAGCCGTTCACGGGCCTGGACCCCATCAACGTGCAGTTGCTCGAGGACGTGCTGAGACGGCGGCGGGGCGAGGGCACGACCGTGCTCCTGTCGACGCACCAGATGAACAAGGTCGAGGAGCAGTGCGACCGCGCGCTCATGATCAACCGTGGCCACATGGTGCTCTATGGCGCGGTGGGCGAGATCCGCCGCCAGCACGCGGCGAACGAGTTCCTGCTCACCGCCGACGGCACGCCGCGGAACGTCGCCGGCGTGAAGACGCTGGTGGCGGAGAACGGCCACTGGCGCATGGCGCTGGAGAAGGCCGCGCACCCGGCGAGCGTGCTCCGGGGGCTCCTGGACCAGGGCCTCGCCGTGCGCGCGTTCGTGCCGGTGGTGCCGCCGCTCGAGGACATCTTCGTCCAGGTGGTGCAGACCGGCGTCGGTCTCGACCAGGGCAGGAGCGGACCGCCGACCCTGGACGAGCTGCACGCGGTAGGTGTGCGATGAGCCGGCCCACGAACAAGGTGCTGATCATCGCCCGGCGCGAGTACCTCACCACCGTGCGCCGCAAGGCGTTCGTGTTCACGCTGCTCCTGACACCGGCGATCTTCTTCTTCGGCGGCATCGTGTCCACGAGGCTGCAGATCAACCAGGCGCTGGCCAAGCTGAACGAGACGCGCATCGTCGCCGTGGTGGATTCCTCGGGCCTCTATGCGGGGGCGCCGCTCACGTTCGGTTACACGCCGCCCGTCGAGCCCATCTTCGACCCGCGCCAGGCGAACAAGCCCGTGGCGGCGCCGAAGACCGTGCCCGTGTTCATGCGTCACTACACCGACCAGAAGACGGCGCTCGACTCGCTCGAGGCGGGGAACGTGAAGACGGTGCTCGTGGTGTCGTCTGACTTCCTCAGCTCCGGACGGCTCCGGGTCTACGAGAAGGACACGCGGGCGTTCACGAGCAGCACCGACTATCGCCCGCTCACGAACTGGCTCTCGCGCAACCTGCTCTCGGGCCTCACCGATTCCCTGCGCATGGAGCGCACGCTGTGGATGGGGCGCTCGCTCGACTACTACACCAAGGACCGAGACGGCCGCTGGGCGATCAAGGACGACGCCAAGGAGATGGCGGGCTTCCTGCTGCCGTTCGCGATCGCGTTCATGCTCGCCATGGCCATCATCAGCGGCGGCCAGTACCTGCTCCAGGGCGTGAGCGAGGAGAAGGAGTCGCGCATCCTGGAGTCGATGCTGTGCTCGGTCACGCCCACGGAGCTGCTCGCGGGCAAGATGCTGGGCTTGGGCGGCGCGGGGCTGACGCTCGTCGGCACCTGGATCCTCGCCGGCCTCTACAGCTCGGCCAGCGTACTGTCGTTCATCCACGTCAGCGTGCCGGCCTCGCTCCTGGCGTACGGCCTGCTCTATTTCCTGTGCGGGTACGTCTTCTACGCCAGCATCATGATGTCGGTGGGCGCCCTGACGTCGAACCTGCGCGAGGCGACGCAGTTCTCGGGCTACCTCACGATCCTCAACGTGTGCCCGTTCTGGGCCATGGTCGTGTTCATCAACACGCCGAACTCGCCGCTCGCGGTGGGCATGTCGCTGTTCCCGCCCACCGCGGCCACGAGCATGATGCTGCGCCTGAGTGCTTCCGCGGTCTCGGGCGCGGTGATCCCGCCGTGGCAGATCGCGACGTCGCTGGCGCTCCTCGCCGGCAGCGGCGTGGTGACGCTGATCTTGGGCTCGAAGCTCTTCCGGCTGGGGATGCTGCTCTACGGGAAGACACCCAACCTGCCGGAGATCATGCGCATCCTCCGCCAGCCGTGAGCGCAGGCGCGGCCGGGTACCCCCTGCCCGCGCCCGAGTACCCGCGCTGGCGCGTGTTCCCGCCCATCGCGCTGGGAGTGATCATGGCCACGCTCGATGCGAGCGTGGTGAACATCGCGCTGCCGACACTGCAGCGCGCCCTGCGCGCCGGGCTCTCCACCGTGGAGTGGGTGGCGCTCGCCTACTCGCTCACGATCACCGGCCTGCTGCTCGCGGGCGGGCGTTTGGCCGACGCGCGCGGGCGGCGCGGCATCTATGGAACCGGACTCTTGCTCTTCACCGCCGCCTCCGGGCTCTGTGGCGCGGCACCCACGGTCGAGGTGCTGATCGCGCTGCGCGTGCTGCAGGGCGTGGGGGCGGCGCTCGTCTCCGGGAACGGCTCGGCGCTCCTCGTACAGGCGTTCCCGCTCGCGGAGCGTGGCCGCGCGCTCGGCGCGTTCGGCGCCATGGTGGGCGTCGGGCTCGCGCTGGGCCCGCCGCTCGGCGGCCTGGTGGTGGCGCACGCATCGTGGCGCTGGATCTTCCTCGTCAACCTGCCGCTCGGGCTCCTCGCCTGGGACATGCTCCGCAAGCGGGTGCCCCAGGATCCGCCACCGGCGCAGGGGAAGGCGCCCGGCTTCGGCGCGGCGCCGCTCGCGTGGGCGGCAGCACTCGCCGGGCTCTCGCTCGCGTTCACGCGCGGGCCCGAGTCCGGCTGGGGCGACCCGCTGGTGCTCGCCTGCGCCGCCGGCGGCGCGGTGCTGCTGGCGCTGTTTCTCGCCTCACAGCGCGCGGCTCCCGAGCCGCTGTTGCCGCTCGACATGGTCGCGGGGCCGCTGGGCGCGGCGGTGACGCTCACGTTCCTGGGCCAGCTCCTCACCGTGGGCGTCGGCTTCCACATGCCGCTCGTGCTCGAGGAGACGGGTGGGCTGACCCCGGCCCGCTCGGGGGCGTGGCTCTCGTTGCTGCCGCTCGCGGCGCTCGTATGCGCGCCCATCGCGGGGCGGCTCGCCGACCAGGTCGGCGCCCGGGCGCTCACCACCGCGGGCATGCTGCTCACCGCGATCGGCTTGTGGTTCCTCTCCCGGCTGGGAGCGATGCCCGCGGGGTTCCGGCTCGCGGCGGGCCTGGCACTGGTGGGCGTGGGCCAGGGGCTCTTCGCGGTGCCCAACGCCAGCGCGCTCCTCTCGCTCGTGCCGCCCGAGCGGCTCGGGCTCGCCTCCGGGCTTCAGGGCACGACGCGGAACCTGGGGATCGCCGCCGGCGTCGCCTTCACCGGCGCGCTCGTCACCGCCCGCTACCACGCGCACTCGGGGGGCGCGCTCAGGCTTGGGGCCCCGGGGGGCGTGGACCACCTGGCGTTCGTGCTCGCCACCCGCGAGGCGTTCCAGGCGCTCGCGGCTCTCGCGGTGCTATCCGCAGTGCTGGCATGGCTGGCGCGCCCGGGGAATGTCAAGGCGCAACCGGTTGGCGGGCAACCGGTTGTCCGCTAACGGCCCGGCCGGCTGGTCACGGAGTGGGCGTTCTGCGCGTAATGTGGTGCAGTGTTGCCCGGTGGCCGGCCTTCCGAAAAAACTGGTTGTGCCGGAACGCCCACATAATCACAATCTGTTACGACGCATTGGCGTCCTCGAGGCCGACAGGGAACACTCCTTGCAGCCTCGAGCGTGGAACCCGGCCCTGAGAGCCGACCGTTCCACCATGCAGCAGGAGCCCTAAGTCGGCCAGTAAAGCCTAGGATCCGAGAGATCCCTGCCGGCGGTCGGGTCGGACGCGGGGAGCGGCGACAAGCGCCGCGCAGCCCGCTCTCTCTTGCGCACGCGGTCGGGCCCAGCCCCTCCGCTCGAATAACGGGATCGCCCGGTCCATGGCCGGGCGTTTTCGTTTGCGGGCAGACCGCCTGGCACCCGCCTCGATGCGCGCCCCGATCGAGCCGACGGCCCGGCCAGTGGGGTCTCCCCCACCGGCCGGGCCGTTCTCGAGCGCGGCGGAAGCCTCAGGTCCTCTTGTGCTTCCCCGCCTTGGTGTGCTCGAACACCCGGAAGTCGTCGGCGCCGATCACCACGCCCATGTCCTCGGTGGGCTCGCCCCCCGGCACCGGCACGGTGAGCTGGATCATGCCGTCGTCGAGCGTCTCCGTGGTGGCGTTCGGCAGCCGCTCGCGGTACCAGGCCAGCATCTTCTCGCGGTCGTAGTCCTTCACCTCGAACCAGATCGCCATCCCCTCCGAGTGCGAGTCGGGGGTGTCGCCGTAGCTGTCGGAGCCCATGGCATCCTTGGGCCTAGCGCCCGGGTAGAGCGGGATCGACTTCGCGTAGACGACCATGGCGGCCGTCTCGCCGGACCACTTCGCCTCCTTGGCGGCGCAGCCGGAGAGCAACGCCCCCGCCACGGCCACGACGATCGCGACGCTCACGATTCCCTTCATGTTCGCTTCCCTCCCGCGGGCCCCGCACGCGCGGCGCATGCTCCTTGCGGCCTGCGCTCTCGAGGACGCGCCGGCGGAGCCCCGCGCGCCGGTCATCGGCGCCTGCGCGCCGCCGCTGTAGCGGCACGTGCGGCCGTGCTTGCGCCCCCGCTGCGCGCGCCGCACACTCACGCGTCCATGCGACTCCTGCGCATCGGTCTCGCCCAGATCAACCCCACGGTCGGCGACCTCGACGGCAACATCGCGAGGATCCGCGCCTGGATCGAGCGCGCGCGGGCGCTGGGCGTCGACCTGCTGGCCTTCCCCGAGATGGTCGTCCCCGGCTACCCGCCCGAGGACCTGCTCTTGAAGCCGGCGTTCATCCAGGGCTGCATCGACCGCACCCGCGACCTGGCCGGCGATTCCCGCGGCATGACCGTGGTCGTGGGCACGCTCGAGCGCGACGGCGACCTCTACAACTCGGCGGCGATCCTGCACGACGGCCGCTGGGTCGGCACCGCCCGCAAGCGCTACCTCCCGAACTACGGCGTGTTCGACGAGAACCGCTACTTCATGTCCGAGCGCCGGAGCGTGGTGTTCGCGCGCGGCGGCACCGTGTTCGGCGTCAACGTCTGCGAGGACATCTGGCTCTCGGGCGGTCCGTCGGAGGAGCAGGTGGTGCGCGGCGGCGCCGAGGTGATCCTGAACCTGTCCGCGTCGCCCTATCACGAGGGCAAGGCCGACGAGCGCCGGCGCATGATCTCCACGCGCGCCGCGGACAACCTGTCGATCGTCTGCTACGTGAACCTGGTCGGCGGCCAGGACGAGATCCTGTTCGATGGGTCCAGCCTGATCTTCGACGAGAAGGGCGAAGTGCTCGCCGAGGGCGCCCCCTTCGCCGAGGACCTCGTGGTCGCCGACGTGGACCTGGACGAGGTGTTCAACTCGCGGCTCCACGACACGCGGCTCCGGAAGGAGCGCGCGCTCGACGACGGCGAGCCGCTGCCGCGGATCCATTTGGACCAGTTCGGCCCCGTCGGCCCCACCGGCCCCACCGGCGCCGTGGCGACGCTCGAGAAGCCGGCGCTCGCGAGAAGGCCCGCGCGCGTGGAGCAGAGCGCGGAGGCCGAGGTGTACGCCGCGCTCACGCTCGGCGTGCACGACTACGTGACCAAGAACAACTTCGACACCGTGGTGCTCGGGCTCTCGGGCGGGATCGACTCCGCGCTCACGGCGTGCGTCGCCGCGGACGCGCTCGGTGCGGAGAAGGTCGTGGGTGTGTCGATGCCGTCGCCGTTCACGTCGAGCGCGTCCAAGGCCGACGCCGAAAGTCTCGCGAAGGCGCTCGGGATCCGCCTCGAGACGATCCCGATCGGCGACCTGATGGGCGCCTACGAACACGCACTGGCGCCGGCGTTCGCGGGGCGCGCCCC
>DATLUU010000524.1:0-2894 GCA_035577885.1 Verrucomicrobiia bacterium | reverse complement strand
ACGTTGCAACGAGTGCCGCCACTCATCAAGATCTTGAGCCCGACGCGCGGGTGCGCGTTCAGGAGCGTCACGCGCGCGCCGGCCTGGCCCGCGCGGATCGCCGCGGTCAGCCCAGCGGCGCCGGCGCCGACGACGAGCACGGCACGAGGGGGCATCCGGGCAAACTAGCTCGCCTGCGGCGTCGTCTCCAAGCCACGCCGGGGACCGTATGGCCCCCGCGGCGGGCGTCGTTCTGGTCCTCACCTCGGTGTTGGTGAGCCTGCCCTCGCCGCGCCAGGCAGCCGCGCGCGCGTCAGATCTCCTCGCCGCGCGCCTTCGGCGCCGCCGCCACCGGGCCCCTGATCTTCACCGGGCCATTCACGGTCGAGAGCCGTACCCGCACCGGGTCGTTGCCGATCCGGTAGGTTCGCGAGCCGTCGCCCGAGCGCCACGAGCCGTGCCATGGGGCCCACCGCGGGCTCGTCACCTCGACGCCGCTCTTCATGTCGTCGGGCACGCTCAGCTTGAGCGGCCCGTTCTGCGTGCTCGCCTCGAGCCGCTTCCCGGTCCACTCCTTCGCATCGAGCTCCACGCTGATAGGACCGTTCTGCGCGATCAGCGACACATCGCCCGAGTGGCCCAGGAACTTGATGGGGCCGTTCTGGGCCTGGGCGTCCACCACGCCGCCCACGTTCACCACCTTGATGGGGCCGTTCGTCGAGCGCAGCGTGAAACTCCCGTTCACGTCGCCGACCCGGAGCTGACCGTTCGTGGCACTCGCAGCCAGCGTCAAGCCGTTCGGCACCGAGAGCACGACCAGCGCCGCCCAATCGTCGTCCTCCGGCCCATCGACACGCAGGACGCCGCCCTCGTTCACGATGCTCAGGTTGTCGAGGATCGCCTCTGCGGACTTGTCCGAGGTGGCGCCCGCCGCCATGCAGATGAGCGCGGAGACCTTTCCGTCCGTCGACGGCTGGATACGCACGCCCCCCGAGTTGCTTCCTTCTATTCTGAGCGGCTTCGAAGCGTTCGTGCTGAGCGAGAGCGTCTTTGAGCGGCGCGCCGTCACGATGTCGTCCCCGCTCCAGCCGTTCCTCGAGAACCTCATCTCGACGTCCGAGCAGGACTCGATGCGCTGGTCCCCATCGGTGTAGTTCATGGTGAAGCTGAGGCTGCGGGCGTGCGAGGGTGTGACGCCCACCGACGCGAGCGTGACCGCCAGGATCCAGTGGATGGGGCGCGTGGACACGGCAACCCTCCCGAGGGTTTGGGGGTGCAGGGAGCGGCCTTCCCGTGAGGCGACGCGGCCGCTTCACTGAGCTTGGACGGGAGCGATGGCCCTGGGGTTGGACTCGCTCCGAAGTGGCCTATTCACCGCGCCAGCACGAACCTCACCGCGCGCCGCTCGGTCCCGACCGACAGGTTCGCGACGTAGACGCCCGGCGCGAGCAGGACCGGGACCCGTCGAGGCATCCCCCTTGACCTCGCGCCTCGCGCGTCGCGATACTGTCCGCAAGGGGTTCCCACGCGAGTCCCTCGTGAGGCGACAGCCAAAACTTCGCGTCCTCTGAGTTTCCTTTCACTCTCCAGGAGGACGTATGCCGTCTCCAACCGAGATCACCGTTTCGCAGCTCGCCCGCCTCGTGGGTACACCCGAGGCGCCCGCCATCGTCGACGTGCGCAGCAGCGAGCATTTCGACGCCGACCCGCGGTTCATCCCCTGCGCACTGCGTCGGGATGCCGCCCAGGTGGATGCGTGGGCGCAGGAGTACCGCGGCCAGAAGGTCGTCGTCACCTGCCAGCACGGCGGCAAGCTCAGCCAGGGTGTCGCCGCGTGGCTCAGGAACGAGGGCATCGAGACCGAATCGCTCGAGGGCGGCCACGATGCCTGGGCCACCGAGCGAGGGCTGCTCGTCGACTCGCGCAAGCTCCTGCCGCGTGACGCGCGGCAGCGCACGGCGTGGGTCACGCGCTCGCGGCCCAAGGTGGACCGCATCGCCTGCCCGTGGCTGATCCGCCGCTTCGTCGACCGAGACGCGGTGCTGCTGTTCGTCAATCCCACCGAGGTCGCGGGCGTCGCCGAGCGGTTCCACGCGGCGCCCTACGACGTCGAGGGCGTGTTCTGGAGCCACCGCGCCGAGCGCTGCTCGTTCGACACGTTCATCGCCGAGCTGGGTCTCGTCTCGCCGGCGCTCGACCGGCTGGCGCTGATCGTGCGCGGCGCCGACACCGCGCGACAGGATCTGGCGCCGGAGGCGGCGGGCCTGCTCGCGGCGTCGTTCGGCTACTCGCGGATGTACAAGGACGACCTCGAGCAGCTCGAGCACGCGATGGAGCTCTACGACGCGCTCTATCGCTGGGCCCGAGACGCCGCGGAGGAGACGCACAACTGGCCGGCGACCAAGGCGAAGCCGGCGAAGGCGCCCGAACCGTCCCGCGCGTGAGCCACGAAGCACGTACTCCCGCGACCGCTCCCGAAGGGGCGGTCGCGGGTTCGAACGTCGCGGCCGCGGGTTCCAGTGTCGTCACGCTTGCCGAGGCGAACCGCGTCTGGGCGAGCGTGGGCCTGCGATCGTTCGGCGGGCCCACGGCGCAGATCGCGCTCATGCACCGCGTCCTCGTGGACGAGCGCCGCTGGCTCGGCGAGCGCGAGTTCCTGGACGCCCTCGGCTTCTGCATGCTGCTGCCGGGGCCCGAGGCGATGCAGCTCGCGACGTACGCGGGCTGGAAGCAACACGGGCTCGCGGGCGGCCTCATGGCGGGCCTGTGGTTCGTGGTCCCGGGCGCCCTGGTCGTGGGGACACTCGCCGCGATCTACTCGGTGTTCGGGCACGTGCCGTGGATCGTGGCCGCGTTCGCGGGCATCAAGGCCACCGTGCTCGTGCTGGTGATCGAAGCGATGCTCCGGATCGGCC
>DATLUU010000523.1:0-5841 GCA_035577885.1 Verrucomicrobiia bacterium | reverse complement strand
CGTAGAAGCTCCCCGGGTGCACGCGGCTCGGCACCACGTAGTCGCGCGCGCCTTCGGGCGTGGGCTTCACCAGGATCGGCGTCTCGATCTCGAGGAAGCTCTGGCCCGAGAGGTACGCGCGCGCCGCCATCGCCGCCTTGTGCCGGAGCGCCAGCAGCGCGGCCAGCTCGGGACGCCGGAGATCGAGGAAGCGGTACTTCAAGCGCAGGTCCTCGCTCGCGAGCATGTGCTCCTCGTTTACCTGGAACGGCAGCGGGTCGCTCGCCGAGAGCAGCTTCAGCTCGCGCGCGTCCACTTCGATCTCACCGGTCGCCAGGTCGGGGTTCACCGCGTCCGCGGGCCGCGCCATCACCACGCCGCGCACCGCGATCACGAACTCGTTCCCGAGCCTCGACGCCCGATCCAGCAGCACCTTGCCGCCGGTCTCGGGATGGAACACCACCTGTGTCAACCCGTAGCGGTCGCGCAGGTCGGTGAACAGCACGCCGCCGTGGTCGCGCGAGCGGTGGAGCCAGCCCATGAGCGTGACCGTGGTCCCCACCTGCGCACGCGACAGCTCGCCGCAGGTGTGCGTGCGCCGCCAGTGGCCGAGGCCTTCGAGCTCGTGTGACACGTTCCGTCGTCTCCTATCGCGCCGAAAGGCGGGCGAGCTCGGCGGCGAGCATCTCCCGGCGCACCGCCTTCTGCTCGCCCGACTTCGAATCCTTCAACACCACCTCGCCGCGCGCCCACTCTTCCTCGCCGGCGATCACCAGGAACCGCGCACCGCTCTTGCCCGCAGCTTTCATCTGCGCGCTAAAGCCCCGTGCCTCGACGTCGGCCTCGACGCGGAAGCGCTGCCGCAGCTCGCGCACCAGCACCATCGCGCCGTCGCGCGTCTTGTCCATGGCCACCACGCACACCGTGTCCGGCTCGGAAGCGGTCATGCCGCGCTCTTCCATCATCAGCAGCGTGCGGTCGAGGCCGATCGCGAAGCCGACGCCGGGCGTGGGCGCGCCACCCAGCTGCTCGATCAGCCCATCGTAGCGGCCGCCGCCTCCCAGCGCGCTCTGCGCGCCGAGCGAGGCGTCGTGCACCTCGAACGCCGTGCGCGTGTAGTAGTCGAGCCCGCGCACGAGGCCGTGGTCGATCTCGTGGCGGATCCCCGCGGCCGCGAGCCCGGCGAGCACCTGCTCCCAGTGCTCGCGGTCGGCGTCGTCCAGCACGTCCAGCATCTTCGGCATGCGCGGCGACAGCTCCTCCAACACCGCGATGTCGCCCTTGTCCTTGGAATCGAGCACGCGCAGCGGGTTCTGCTCCAGCCTGCGCTTCGAATCCTCCGAGAGCCGCGCGCCCTGCGGCGTGAGCAGCTTCCGCAGCTTGTCGCCGTACTCCTGTCGCGATGCCGGCTGCCCGACGCTGTTCACCTTCACCGTCAGGTCCTTGAACCCCCATGCCTCGTAGAGGTCCACGAACAGCGTGATCATCTCCACGTCGGCGCCGGGTGCCGCGGCACCGATCAGCTCGCAGTTGATCTGCGAGAACTGGCGGTAGCGACCCTTCTGCGGCCGGCCGTAGCGGAACACCGGGCCCATGCTCCACAGACGGTGCACGCGCCCGCGGGCCGCGAGGCCGTGCTCGATGTAGGCGCGCATCACCCCGGCGGTGAACTCGGGCCGCAGCGCCAGCTCGCGCTCGGCGAGGTCGGTGAACTTGTACATCTCCTTCTGCACCACGTCGCTCGACTCGCCGGAGGTGCGCGCGAACAGCTCGAAGTCCTCGAACATGGGCGTGCGGATCTCGCCGTAGCCGTAGCGCTCGAGCACGCCGCGGGCCTGCGCTTCGGCGCTCAGCCAGCGCACGGACTCCTCCGGCAGCAGGTCGCGCGTGCCGCGTGGCGCCTGGTGTTTCCCCGCCAACTCAGCCCACCTCGCGGCGCATCTCGCGCGAGAGGCCCCAGAGCTGCGCGAGCAGCGCGCCGGTCGTGTCGGCCATCCAGTCGTAGGCGGACGATTCCCGGCCGGGGATGCCGGCCTGGAAGATCTCGTCACACGCACCCAGCACCGAGATCGCGAGCAGCACGATGATGGCGCGATTGATCGGCTTCTGCGTCGGCCACGTGAAGCGCGCCGCGAGCCACACCAGGAAGCCGAGGCCGCCGTATTCGAGGATGTGCGCGACCTTGTCGCGGTACTCGAACGTGCCCGGGACGCTCAGGTAGGGCTGGGCACTGAGGATGAAGATCATCGCCACGTACCCGGCCACGGCCAGCCAGCGCAGGCCGATCCTCGCCGCGCCGCCCGTTGCCCCCACCTCCCCAGCCATGATCGCCCCTCCGCGGTCGGTGCGCGCCTTGCGTCCCTGTCGAACGCGGCAAGTTAGCACGCGGCGCGCGGGCGCGGAATCCACGGGCGCGACGCGGGGCGGGTGGGGCTCACGATCGCGCCTCCCCCGCCCCGCTCGGAACTCAGAATGCCTTCGGCTCGCCGTAGATGAAGTTGTCCACCACCACGAGATCGAGCGTGCCGCCGTCGGTGACGTCGTTGACGCCGGCCCCGAGTGCGCCGTTGCCACAGGTGAGCTTGACGCGAGCGACGATCGCGGCGTCGAACTTGGCGCCCACGAACGACAGGCCGTTCGCGTCGGACCGGCGCGGCGCGAAGAAGCGGCCCAGGCTGTGCCCGTCCTTGTCGAACAGCTCGATCGAGCTGGTGTTGTCGAGATCCACGTCCGAGAACACCGCGCCGAAGCCGGTCACGCCGGCCGGCGTCGCATCGCCCGCGACGCGGAACACCGCATCGATCACGTTGCTGCCGACCGCCGAGAACATCAGCTTCGGGCTGAACGGCTTGAACTCGTTCGCGTAGGTGGGATTCAGGTCCACGAACTGCGTGCTGTCGTTGCGGAAGGTGCCGCCGTCGTAGAGCAGTCCGGCCTTGACGTTGTTGTTGAAGAAGTCGAGCGGGAACCCGTTCTGGTTGTTGAACGGCCTGGCGCCGGCCCCGTCCCAGTTCACCTCGCGCCGGCCCGCCGGCTGCTGCCCGGCAGTGCCGCCATTCGAGGGATCCCCGAGGAGCGTGCGAAAGTCGGCGACCTTCGTCGCGATGTCGCCCGTGGCGCTGACGACCGTGGCCTGCGGGCCGCTCGCGGGTTGCGTGGGCGAATCGTTCTTCGAGCATCCGGCCGCCGCGATGACGACGAGCAGGGCCATCGTGAACGTCCGGGCGAATCGGAAGGAGCGATTGCGGATCAGCGCCTCGGCTGATCGATGCGTGGACACCTGGTTTGGATTCATGACGACCCCGTCGGTGAGCGTTTCGCTGCGTGGCGGCCCTTCGCAGGGGCCCACCGCAAGTCCGATGCCAGCCGCGGGCTCACGGGCGAGGCGGACGTAACTGCGCGCGGATTCAGGCGCAGACGGAGTTCCGGGACGCTCTGACGTTCAACGCGACACCGGCGCGTGACTCCGCAGGTCGCTCAGGAATGCGCACAGTGCGCACATCGGCCCATCGCGGCGCGCGCGCCCACTGTTACCTCCCCAGCACGGCTTTCTTGCTCAGCACGTGGCCGGCGTGATGCATGCGGATGAAATAGAGCCCCGACGCGAGGTGCGGGCCGCCGGCATCGAGCCGCACGGTGTGCGGGCCGGGATCGACGTCGCCGAGGTCACGGTTGAGCACCCGCCGCCCCGCGAGATCGATCAGCTCGATCGACGTCTCCCCGCCCTCGGCCAGCGAGAACGCCACGACGAGCGGTCCTTCCGTGGGGTTCGGACGCAGGCCCTCGAGCGAGAGCTGGGATGGCGTCGGATCGACGATCGGCACCGAGACGCGCGTCTCGCCGAATACGCGCTCGCCGCGCGGGCTGTACACGCCGAGGCGATAGTCGTAGCTCGCCCCGCCCACCACGCCGTGATCGCTCCAGGTGACGAGCCCCGATTCGTCCGCGACCTGTCGCCCGAGAACCTGCCACTCCGTGCCATCGCCCCGCCGGTAGACCGTCGCTCCGGCTCCGCTCTCGCTCGCATGCCAGCGCAATGTCACCGCACCCGGCACGACGTTCGTGCTCATGAACGAGCCGGCCGGCAGATCGTGCAGGTACAGGGCCCAATCGTCGGACGCCGAACGGTCGTTGAATTGGTTGCGCCCCCAGGTCACCGGGGAGCCTCCGATGAGAACGACGCGGCCGCGCTCGGGATCGCCCACGAGCTGCGCGCCGTAACGCGATGGCGGCGGCGCCCCGCTCGGTGAAAGCTCGCTCCACGTCGGCGGGTCGGTGAGCGTGAGCGCCCACACGCTGGTCGAGCCCGGCGCCTTCTCGCCCACGACGATCACGCGATCGCCGAGGGAGTCGTAGGCCGCCGCGTGGTAGAGGGAGCTGGCGAAGGGCGGCGTGCCGAGCGCCGCCAACTCGCTCCACGTCCCGATCGTCGGTCCCAGCGGCAGCACGTGCACCTGGCTGGACCGGCCGGCACCCCCGAAGCTGATCACGCGATCGCGAACGGGATCGTAGACGCCGAGCTCGGCCCACACGCCTCCATAGCTCCCGGTGGGCGGCGACGACCATGACCCCGTGACCGCGTCGAAGACCCAGGTGTCGCTCAGCGCCACCGCGGACGGGTTCGTGTAGCGGCCTCCGTGCACGATGAGCCTGCGGCGCACGGGATCGAACACGCCGAGGGCCTCGGTGCGAGGGATGGGCGGGTTCCCCGAGGCGAGGAGGCTCCACGCCTGCGTGTCGAGGTCGAAGGCCCAGAGATCCGAGAACTCCTCGCCGTCGATCTGGCCCGAGTTCTCGTCGCCGCCCCCGAACACCAGCGCCCGCCGCGCGGCGGCATCCACGGCCGCGACGGCGCTCATGCGCCGGGACGGGCCGACCGTGGGCACCGGAGTCCACGGCTCGTCACGATCGAGCGGGCGGACCTTGAACGAATCGTCCAGCTCGCCTCCCAGCTCCTGTCCGACGCCGAGCCCTGCGTACACGCGCTCTCGCGCGGCATCCACGAACGACACCGGCTTGAACCGGTCCACCCTGCCCACCTCCGCGAGCAGCCTCCAGCCCGGCGACGGCCCGAGCGAGAGGCTGATGAGAAAGTCCCCGCCATAGGTCACGAGGCGGGACTGCGCATGCTGCTCGAACCACGCGCCGGGGCCCTGCTCGTACGGACCGGCGTAGGGAGGGAGCTGCGTCCAATCCGCGGCATCCGCCGCCACCGATGAGGACAAGTCGAGCGCCCAGCCATCCACGATCCATCGCTGGCTCAAGGAATCGAGGAGAGCGGTGGCGATCGGCGAGTGGCCTGATGGAGGCAGACGCGTCGGGTTGAGCTGGGTCCAGTGCAGCGGCGCCACCGGCGAGAGCGCCCAGGTCTCGTCGTAGTAGACGGGCCCAAACGAGACACCCCCGTACACGACCATCCGGTCGCGCCACGGGTCGTGGACCATCACCGCCGACTCGCGGCCACCCGGGGCGGGGCCGGCCACGGTTTCCCGGGTCCAGGTCGGGGTTCCGCCCAACGTCAGCGTGAAGACCGCATTCGTCTGGCTGCCACACTGGTTGCAGTGAAGCGGGAATGGGTAGGCGATCGCGTAACCGCCGAAGGCCACGATCCGGTCCCGCACGGGGTCGAAGGCGAGCGCGGGGTCCATGATCATTGAACCCGGCTCGGCCCAGGCGCAGCTCTGCCGCACCCACTGCATGGGCTCGCTCGCGAGATCCATGGACCAGAGCTGGAGGGTGTCGGTGAGCGTGCTGGTCAGCGTCCAGATGCGATCCTGGGCGGCGTCGTAGAACGCGCGGTCGCGCTGGGGGGACGCGGGGTTCGTTCCCGACCAGATCCGCTGCCATTCGATGGTGGACCGG
>DATLUU010000522.1:0-7146 GCA_035577885.1 Verrucomicrobiia bacterium | reverse complement strand
CTTCTCGCCCTCGCCGAAGGTGACGAAGTGGTCGCGCCAGGCGATCAACTTTCCGCCGGCGTCGACACCGGCTTCGAGGTGGTGCCAGCCGGCGGGGCGATACATGTCGTGGTGCATATCGTCCTCGCGCGTCCACAGGAGCTTCACCGGCGTGCCCGGCATCTGCTTCGCGATCGCTGCAGCCTCGGCCATGTAGTCGTTCGAGAGCCGCCGGCCGAAGCCGCCGCCCGCGCGCACCATGTGGATGGTGATGTCGCCGCCCTCCATGCCCAGCGTGCGCGCCACCAGCTCGCGGCCGTTCTGCGGCGTCTGCGTCGTGGACCACAGCTCGAGCTTCCCGTCCGTGAAGCGCGCGGTGCAGTTCTGTGGCTCGAGCGTGGCGTGGGAGATGAACGGGTAGGCGTAGGAGGCCTTGACCGTCTTCGCCGCGCCGGCGAGCGCCCTGGCCACGTCGCCGTCTTTTCGCAGCGAGCGCGCCGGCGGCGCGCTCGCCATGTCGGCGGCGCGCTTCGCCATCTCCGTGCTGGAGACGTTCGCCGCCGCGCCCTCGTCCCACTGCACTTGAAGCTTTTCGCGCGCGGTCTTCGCCGCCCACCACGTGTCGGCGACGATGGCGACGCCGTCCAGGAGGCCGTTCAGCTCCGCGCCGCCCTTGACCACGAACGCCTGCTTCACGCCGGGCTGGGCCTTCACCACGTCGAGGTTCGCGCTCGTCACCTTGCCGCCGAACACGGGGCATTTCTCGAACACCGCGTGGAGCATGCCGGGCAGGGTGACGTCGATCCCGTAGAGCGGCTTGCCGGTGACGATGGCGGGCGTATCGACGCCGCGCCGAGGCGTGCCGATGATCGAGTACGCCTTGGGATCCTTGAGCGTCACCGACTGGAGGTCGGGCGCGGGCAGCTTGGCGGCGCGCTCGACCAGCTCGCCGTAGCCAAGCTTTCGTCCGCTCGGGCGGTGCGTCACCTTGCTCGCGGCCGCGTCGCACTCGCTTGCCGGCACGTTCCACGCCGCGGCGGCCGCCGTGATCAGCAGTTGTCGGCCGGCGGCGCCGGCGCGGCGCATCGGTTCCCAGTTGTTGGGCGTGGCGCGGCTTCCGCCCGCGAACTGGTCGCCGAAGCGCGTCGGGTCGCGCGGCGCCTGCTCCACGGTCACGCTCGTCCAGTCGGCATCCAGCTCGTCGGCGATCAGCATCGGCAGCATGGTCTTCACGCCCTGGCCGATCTCGGGGTTCTTGGCGACGATGGTGATGGCGCCGTCGGGGGCGATGCGGATGAACTCGCCGATCCGGGCTTCGGCTGCGGTGGCCGGCTTCGAAGCCTTGGTCGCCGCGAGCGCGCGCTCGAGCGGCTCGAGCACGGGGGCGAGCAGCAGCCCGCCGCCGGCGAGTGCGGTGACGCGCAGGAACATCCGCCGGTCGAGCGCGAGCACGACCGGGGCCGCTCTTATCGGTTGCCACCGGAGCCCTCGCTCACGCTCGCCGGCTTCGATGTCCCGGCTGCCGCGATCTCGCCCGCGCGACGGATGCCGGCGCGGATGCGCAGGTAGGTGGCGCAGCGGCAGAGATTGCCGCTCATCGCCTCATCGATCTGGCCGTCCGTGGGCCGCGGCGTCTTCTTGAGCAGGGCCGCCGCCGTCATGATCTGCCCCGCCTGGCAGTAGCCGCACTGCGGCACGTCCAGCTCGCGCCACGCGCGCTGGAGCGGATGCGCGCCGTCTCCGGAGAGGCCCTCGATGGTGGTGATGCGCGCGTGGCCGACGCTCGAGACGGGCACCTGGCAGGAGCGCGTGGGCTCGCCATCCAGGTGCACCGTGCAGGCACCGCACTGGGCGACACCGCAGCCGTACTTGGTGCCGGTCAAACCGAGCGCGTCGCGCAGCACCCAGAGCAGCGGCATGTCGGCGGGCACGTCGACCGATCGCGACTTCCCGTTGACGCTGAGCGTGACCTTCATGGGGGGATTCTCCGCGCCACGACCCGGGCTCGAGTCTCCACCCGCGGGGCGCGCACGGGCAACCAAAGTTTTGCGCCGGCTCACCCATTCGCGCGCGGGAACACCCGAGTTTGGGGTGGGGAAACCTGAACTGACCCGCGAATTGCCACGCCAAACAATGCGTTGTGCTGGCAAAGCCTTTGCACAGGTCTTCATCGCCACGCCATGTCTCCATGGCTGCTCACCGATCCCCACACCCCACCGGTGACTGAACACCGACTGCCGCCGTTCCCGTCTTCCGGGAGAAAGCGCGTATGCGCTCCACGTCACGCATCCTCGCCGCCGTCGCGACGACGGTCCTGCTCGCCACGCTCACGGGCACCGCGCACGCGGCGGCCACGGCGTCGATCGAGCAGATCCGAAACGGCGTCGGCACGGCCACGACCACACCGATCCCAGCCTGGGGCACCGGCAACGCCGGCGGGTCGAACTCTCACTACCTCGAGAGCCACTCGAACAGCTACCGCACCGTCATGACCGGCCTGCCGACGAACGGCAAGGTGGTCGAGCTGACGATCGGCTACGCCACGAAGAAGAGCGGCTCGTACGCGATCGACTACCTCACGCAGTACCAGCGCCTGCTCCCGCACGTGACGTTCGCCCATACGCTGCCGGAGGTGATCAACCCGCTGGACGGCATCGCCGGCGTGGGCTCGGTCGTGACCACGGCGCCGATCCCGCTGCCGACGGTGAATGCGATGATCGATCCCGACGGCGCGGACTCCTCGCCGGCGGTGCCGCAGCCCTCGACCAGCATGTCGTTGCTGCCGGCGGCCGAACGGGTGATGACGCTCTACGGCGGCACGCTCATCGACGTCACCTACGTCACGCAGGGCGACGTGAGCCTCGCGGCGACGACCTCGGAGACGCAGGTGAAAGTCCGCTTCACCGCGAACACGTCCACGGCCGTGCTCGCCTGGGGCGGCCACCTCGCGAGCCGCTGGGAGTGGGGCTTCAACGCCGACGGCACACCGCGCTCGGCCGGTGGCATCTCGGGCTCGTCCTACCACATGCGCCTCGTGACCTGGAACCTCAACAACCTCGGCAACCAGGACCGCTCGCTCTCGACCGACGCCGTCATCGCGATGCCGCAGTGCGGCATCTCGAACCAGGGTCCGTTCTGCGAGAACACCACGAACACGCACGTCGGCCCGGGCCTGATGTCCGGCTACCAGTGGTCGCTGTTCGACAACACCAGCGGCGCCACGATCGTCAGCGGTGACACCAGCAGGTCGGTGATCGTGAACTCGGGCTCCGGTGGTCACTACGGTATCCTGCTCGTCACCACCGAGAACACGTACACCAAGCAGTGCCAGGCCGTGGTCCAGGTCAACGCGCCGCCCACCGCCGACGCGGGCCTCGACCAGCGCGTGTGCGCCACCAGCCCGCAGGTCACGCTCGCGGGCGTGGCGACGGGCGGCACCGGTGTGTGGAGCGGCGGCGCGGGCACGTACAACCCGAACGCGTCGACCATGAATGCCATCTACACGCCCACCGCGACCGAGATCGCGGCGGGCTCGGTCACGCTCACGCTCACCACGTCGGTCGCGGGCGGCGCCTGCGCGCCGGCGAGCGACCAGATGAAGGTCACCATCGACAAGGCGGCCACGGCGAACGCCGGGGCCGACATCTCGGTGTGTGCCAGCAACGCGCGGGCGCAGCTCGCGGGCGTCGTGGGTGGCGGTGCTTCGAGCGGCACGTGGAGCGGCGGCGCGGGCACGTTCAATCCGAACGCCTCGGCGCTGAACGCCACCTACGACCCGACGCCTGCCGAGATCGCCGCGGGCGGCGTGACGCTGACGCTGACCACGAATGCGACCGGCGGTCCGTGCGCGGTGGTGAGCGACGACGTGCGCATCAACATCAATCCCATCGCCACGGCGAACGCCGGCAATGACGTCACCGTGTGCACCTCGGCCCCGGCCGTGCAGCTGGCCGGCATCGTCGGCGGCGGCGCCGCGACCGGCACCTGGAGCGGCGGCGCGGGCACGTACAGCCCGAACGCCTCGACGCTCACCGCCACGTACACGCCCACGGCGGCGGAACTCGCCGCGGGTGGCGTGACGCTGACGCTGACCACGAACGATCCCGCCGGGCCGTGTGGCTCGGCGAGCGATCCCATGCGCATCACCTATTCGCCCGCGGCGACCGCGAACGCGGGTGTCGACCAGATCGTCTGCTCCACGAGCCCGCAGGTGACGCTCGCGGGCGTGGTCGGCGGCGGCGCCTCGGCCGGCACGTGGAG
Organism: Verrucomicrobiia bacterium; assembly: GCA_035577885.1. Lineage (GTDB taxonomy): Bacteria > Eisenbacteria > RBG-16-71-46 > RBG-16-71-46 > RBG-16-71-46 > JAIOPA01. Next base: position 2,907 of record DATLUU010000522.1, on the reverse strand, counting down.
CGGCGGCACGGGCTCGTTCAATCCCGACGCCTCGACCTTGAACGCCGTGTACACGCCGAGCGCCGCGGAGATCGCGGCCGGCACGGTGACGCTCACGCTCACCACGAACGCGGTGAGCGGCCCCTGCGGCCAGGTGAGCGATCAGATGATCATCAGCATCCGGCCCGCGGCCACGGCGGACGCCGGCCAGGACCGGAACGTGTGCACGTCGTCGCCCGCGGTGCAGCTCGCCGGCGTGGTCGGCGGCGGTGGCGCGACCGGCACGTGGAGCGGCGGCGCGGGCACGTACAGCCCCAACGCCTCGACGCTGAACGCCACGTACATGCCGACCGCCGCTGAGATGTCGGCGGGCGGTGTGACGCTGACGCTGACCACGAACGATCCCACCGGCCCCTGCGGCGCGGTGAGCGATGGCATGCGCATCACCTACTCGCCCGCGGCCACGGCGAACGCCGGTCTCGACGCCACCGTGTGCTCGAGCAGCCCGCAGGTGCAGCTCGCGGGCGTGATCGGCGGCGGCGCCTCGAGCGGCACGTGGAGCGGCGGTGCGGGCTCGTTCAACCCCGACGCCTCGACGTTGAACGCCATCTACACGCCGACCGCCGCGGAGATCGCGGCTGGCTCGGTCACGCTCACGCTCACGAGCGGCGCGGTGAGCGGCCCCTGCGGCCAGGTGAGCGACCAGATGAAGATCACGATCCTGCCCGCGGCCACGGTCGTGGCCGGCGCCGATCGCAACGTGTGCACGTCGTCGCCGGCGGTGCAGCTGGCCGGCGCGGTCGGTGGCGGTGCTTCGAGCGGCATGTGGAGCGGCGGCGCGGGCACGTTCAGCCCCAACACCTCGACGCTCAATGCCACCTACACGCCGACCGCCGCTGAGATGTCGGCGGGCGGCGTGACGCTGACGCTGACCACGAACGATCCCGCCGGGCCGTGCGGCGCGGTGAGCGACGTCATGCACATCACCTACTCGCCGGCGGTCACCGTGAACGCCGGCCTCGACGCCAGCGTGTGCTCGAGCAGCCCGCAGGTGCAGCTGGCGGGCGTGGTGAGCGGTGGCGCCTCGACCGGCACGTGGAGCGGCGGCGCGGGCTCGTTCAACCCCAGCGCCTCGAACCTGAACGCCACCTACACGCCGAGTGCCGCGGAGATCGCGGCCGGCACGGTGACGCTGACGTTGACGAGCGCGTCCACCGGCGGGCCGTGCCCGCAGGTGAGCGACCAGATGAAGATCAGCATCCTGCCCGCGGCCACGGTAAGCGCCGGAGCGGACCGCGTCGTGTGCTCGACCTCGCCCAGCGTGCAGCTCGCGGGTGCGGTGGGCGGCGGTGCCGCGAGCGGCACGTGGAGCGGCGGCGCGGGCACGTACAGCCCCAACGCCTCGACCTTGAACGCCACCTACTTGCCGTCGGCCGCCGAGATCGCCGCCGGCAGCGTGACGCTGACGCTGACCACGAACGACCCCGCGGGGCCGTGCGGTGCGTTGAGCGACCAGATGAAGATCACCATCAACGCCATCGCGGTGGTGAACGCCGGCCCCGACCAGAGCGTGTGCGCGAGCAGCCCGCGCGTGCAGCTCGCGGGCTCGGTGAGCGGCGGCGCCACGGGCGGCACCTGGAGTGGCGGTGCGGGTACGTACAGCCCGAACGCCACCACCTTGAACGCCCAGTACACGCCGAGCGCCGGCGAGATCGCGGCCGGCTCGGTGACGCTGACGCTCACCAGCATCAACGGCGGGCCCTGCCCGCCGGTGGCCGACCAGGTGACGATCCTGATCTTCCCCGCGGCGACGGTGAACGCGGGGCCTGACCAGATCGTGTGCGCGGGTACGCCCTCGATCCAGCTCGCCGGCAGCATCGGCGGGAGCGCGACGAGCGCCACCTGGAGCGGCGGCACGGGCACGTTCACGCCCGGTCCCACGACGCTGAACGCGACCTACGCGCCCACGGCGGCGGACATCGCCGCGGGCAGGGTGACGCTAACGCTGACCACGAACGACCCCAACGGACCCTGCGACGCCTCGAGCGACCAGATGGTGATCACGCTCGACCAGCCGGTCGTGACCGTGGCCGACCGCTACTCCTGCTACGGCGTGTCGCCGATGACGTTGACCGCCAGCGTGTCGAACGGCGTCTCGCCGTACACCTACCGCTGGAGCAACGGTGCCATCACGCCGTCCATCACGGTGGCGGACACGGGGTTGTACACGGTCACGATCACGGATGCGAAGGGCTGCATGGCGAGCGGCGCCGGCCTCTTCAGGTGGCGCGAGTGCACGGCGATGATCGCGCACACCAGCACCACGTGCTCGCAGTTCATGAGCGGCACCGCCGCGCCCATCCTCCAGGGCGACATCCACTGGGCGACGTCGAACAACGTCATCTCCACGATCTCACCCGGCGTGTTCTTCTACTTCACCGACGTGCGCGCGCCGCGGTCCGACTTCACGGTCGTGCTTCAGCAGATCAAGTCCGATGCACGGTTCCCGTTCTGCGACGTGTTCCAGGTCCAGGTGACGCTGTACAACCAGGACTGCGGCGGCGCGGGGTCCGGTGTCGAGACTTCTCCGGGCCAGGCCTCGGTCGACATCCACGGAGCGACGCCGGGCAAGGTGTACGTGGTCGGCGTCAAGTACTCGCTCAAGTCGCTCGTCGGCACCTACATGGACCCGACGATGGGCTGCCACTACGACTTCCACACCGTCGTCGACGGGCTGGTGGTGGACGCGGATCCCGATGGCTTCTGGATCGGCGTGCCGCAGCTCCTGCCGGGCGGCGGCATCGGTGGCGGCGGCGGTGGCACGGGCGGCGGCACGGGCGGTGACGGCGGCGGCGATGGCATCATCCTCCGCGGCGGACTCAGCGGCGGCGGCACCGGCGGCACGGGCGGCGACCCGGCTCCGACCGG
>DATLUU010000521.1:0-2206 GCA_035577885.1 Verrucomicrobiia bacterium | reverse complement strand
AACATCCTGCGCCGGCTGACCCAGCACCAGCAGGAGGCGGGCCGAGTGCTGACGCTCCCCGAGCGCCTCGTGCACAGCTACTCGAGCGCGCAGGAGGTCGCACGGCCGACGCTCTTCGGCACGGGGATCATCCTGATCGTCTACCTGCCGATCCTCACCCTCGTGGGTGTCGAGGGGAAGATGTTCCGCCCACTCGCCGAGGTCGTTCTGCTCGCGCTCACCGGGGCGCTGCTGCTCGCCTTCACGTTCGTGCCCGCCATGGCGGCACTGCTCCTGCACGGACGCCTCTCGGAGACGGAGAGTCCGGTCGTGCGTCGCGTGCGCCACGCCTACGTGCCGGTCCTGCGATGGTCGCTATCGCATCGCGTGGCGGTCCTGGGCGGCACGGGTGTGCTGCTGGCGCTCGGCACGGTGCTCGCGACGCGGCTCGGCGGCGAGTTCGTCCCCACGCTCGATGAGCAGGACGTGCTCATCCAGCCCGTGCGCATGCCGGGGATCAGTGTGGATCAGGCCGTGATGATGCAACATCGGGTCGAGGCGGTGCTCGCCACCATGCCGGAGGTGCACGAGGTGTTCGCGCGATTGGGCACAGCCGAAGTCGCGAACGACCCCATGCCCATCAGCACGGGTGATACCTACGTGATCATGAAGCCACGCCGGCAATGGCCCGACCCCAGGCGGCCCAAGGCAGATGTGGTCGAAGAGATGGAGCGGCGGCTCTCGGTGCTTCCCGGGAACGCGTACGAGTTCACCCAGCCGATCCAGATGCGCTTCAATGAACTCATCGCCGGCGTACGCAGCGACCTCGCCATCAAGGTGTTCGGCGACGATCTCGACACGATGCTTGCCACCGCGAACCACATCGCGCGCATCGTGCGCACCGTGCCGGGCGCCACCGACGTCAAAGTCGAGCAGGTGACAGGGCTGCCGACACTCGCCATCGACATCGATCGCCGTGCGGTGGCTCGCTTCGGGCTCAGCCTCAGCGACGTCCAGAGCGTGGTGCGGACCGCTCTCGGCGGCACGCAGACCGGTGAGCTCTTCACCGGCGATCGGCGGTTCCCGATCGTCGTCCGCCTGCCCGAACCATCGCGACGCGATGTCGCCACGCTGGAGATGCTGCCGATCCCCATCGCCGGCCATGGCCACGACGGGGCCGGTGAACGCGGCGGCTCGCGCATCGAGTTCGTGCCCTTGAGCAGTGTGGCGCACATCCGGCTCGAAGAGGGCCCCAACCAGGTCAGCCGCGAGAACGGCAAACGGCGCGTCGTGGTACAGGCGAACGTCCGCGGTCGGGATCTCGCGTCGTTTGTGGCCGACGTGCGGCGTGCCGTCGATGCGCGCGTCCCCATGCCCGCCGGCTACTGGCTGGGATGGGGAGGCCAGTTCGAGAATCTGGTCACCGCCCGGAACCGGCTCGCGGTCGTGGTGCCGATGGCGCTCGGGTCGGTGCTCTTGCTGCTCGTCCTCGCGTTCGGCTCCATGCGCGACGCGCTCGTCGTCTTCAGCGGCGTACCGCTGGCGCTGACCGGTGGCGTGCTCGCTCTGGCGGCGCGCCACATGCCGTTCTCGATCACGGCGGGGATCGGTTTCATCGCCCTGTCGGGGGTCGCCGTCCTGAATGGTCTCGTCCTGCTCTCATTCGTCAGGCAACGGGTCCTGGATGGATTGGAGATCGCTCTCGCGATCCAGGACGCCTGCACGCGACGGCTGCGGCCCATTCTCATGACCGCGCTCGTTGCGTCGCTCGGCTTCGTGCCCATGGCGCTCGCCACCGGAACCGGCGCGGAGGTGCAGCGGCCGCTCGCGACGGTCGTGATTGGTGGCATCTTGTCCTCGACGCTGCTCACACTTCTCGTGCTCCCCACTCTCTATGCGTTGACCCATCGCCCGGGCAGAGAGTCGGATGGAGTCGTTCATGAAAGGGAGTGAACCGCCTTTGCACCAGGGTCAAGTCCTCGGGAAACCGCTCGCTGCGAGCGACGCTGGCCTCGGTCGGACTCGCGTGCCAAGCTGAGTCCTGCATTGAAGGGAGGAGCCATGACCGAACACGAGCACTGGGAGGGCGTCTACAGTCGGAAGAGCGCCAACCAGGTGAGCTGGTATCGCCCCCATCTCGAACGGTCCATGGCGTTCATCGAAGGCGCAGGGCTGCCAAGGGACGCCGCCATAATCGACGTCGGGGGAGGTGCGTCAACACTCGTGG